>CAZYSY010000131.1:0-4183 GCA_964650295.1 uncultured Caldilineales bacterium
GGTGAACCGGATGCTGGCGAAATATGCCCGCCGCGCGGGCGTGTCTCCATTTGGGCCGCACGTGCTGCGCCACACCTTCGCCACCCGCTACCTGGCCGCGAATCCGGGCGACCTGCGGGGCCTGGCCGCGCTGCTGGGCCATAGCAACCTGAACACGGTGATGATCTACACCGAGCCGCGGCTGGAAGACCTGGCCCAACGCATGGAGCGGGTGGGGTAGTTACGTTTTGTATTGAGATAGTTGCGCATTTATCTTGCTATTCCTGTACAAAACCACATTATCTATGCCGCCACCTTCCACCCATTCCTCTCTTCCTCATCCTTCGGCACGGTCACAATGCCCGCGCGCAGGGCCATAATCAGGGCCGCGTTGAGGTTGTTCACATCCAGGGCTTCGTAGATGAAGCGCAGGTGGTTGTCCAGGGTGTGAGGGGACATATCCAGATAGTGGGCGCGGGCCGCCAGGTTCAAATCAGGCTGGTCGATGAGGGATTGCAGCACCTGTTTGCGCCGGGGTGTGGACAGGCGAAAGAGCAGGGGCGTGGGCGGTTCGGGCAGGGGCTTCACCCGCACCAGGCCCAGATGCATAGCCTTGACCAGGGCGCCGGTGAGGGAATGCACGCCCAGGGCGCGGTATGCGTGGCGCAGATGGCTGCGGAAGGTGTGCTCCGCGATGCCGGTGCGGCGGGCGCGGTCGGCGTGGGAGAGGTTGGGGGCGTCGATGACCGCCTGCAACACCTGCCACTGGCGGTATGTGAGGGTGTTGGTGTTCATAGCTCTGGATTCTGGGAAACGCAGATGACGCAGAAAAGGCTGATCTGCGCAGATGGAAGGGATATATTCGGGTCTTCTCTTTGCGGCCTTAGCGACTTTGCGTGAGATCACGTGAGATCAAAAAAAGACCAGGACGCGCCATTGCGCCTGGTCTTTCGCTCGGCCGCTGATGCGGGCCGTGGGAGAAGTGTATCAAATTACGCCACAAGAGGCAAACAAGTGTTCTGTTCTTGTTGCGAATTAGAAATGGCAAGTAGACGATAGCGTCTATTTACGACAAATGCCCCTGCTGTCGATGGGGACATCCATCATTTTGAGCGTTCATTCCATAGTGCTCTTCGTTGAGAGAAGGCTTATCTTGTGAGATTTCCGGACATTGGTTCATTGTGCTGATGACTGTCATGCCGATTTTGAGGGATTCTGGAAGGACTTATCGTCTGGCAGGTTTGTGAGTGACGACGTCGTTAATGATCCCGTCAGGAGTGTTGTTAATGGGTTTTGACAGATAGCGCAGCGGTTGGTATGATGCACTGCATGTTTAAGCGATTTTGCAACAGGGGACCCCATCATTGAGAGGCTAGCGAAGCATGTCCGATGAATCATTATCTCTCACTGATTCTACGTCGCTATCGCCATTAATCCGGGAGATGTTCGAACCGCTATGTGAAGTTCTTTCCCCGGAAGATGCTAGGGCGCTGGTGCCGTCCATCAAAGAGCATGCACGTGCGATTCAAGCGGCGCAAGCGGAAAATGAATTTCTGGATGCTGAAACAGGAGAAAAGATTTCGAATGCTTTGGTAGCACTCCTTATGGATTATGAGCGATACTCTGATGAACAGAAGCGATTGGTCGTGGGGGCAGCACGATACTTCATTGACTCACAGGATGCTGAAGGTGATCTTACATCGATTTTGGGTTGTGAGGATGATGCTGAAGTCCTGAATTACGTTGTAAAACAGCTTAATCGTGAAGATCTGAGAGTGACATTCTAAATGAAGAAAAACGTAACCTTTGCACCCGGCGCCCGGGTAATCATTCGGGATGAAGAGTGGTTGGTAAAAAGTGCGCTTCCCACAAGCACCGGCGGAACTGCCGTCCGCGTGACAGGGCTCTCGGAGTTGGTGAGAAACTATGAAGCGGTTTTCCTCAGCGAACTGGATCGGATGAAAGAGCTTCGGCCAGAGGAAACCCGCCTGGTCACTGACGAAAGTCCTCAATATCGTCGATCCCGCCTCTATCTGGAAAGTCTGATTCGACGCACGCCGCCCACCGATGAAAACATTCACCTGGGGCATCGGGGCGCATTCAATTTCGCTCCTTATCAGATGACGCCTGCACGACTGGCGCTCCAGGCCCTGCGCCCGCGTATTCTTATTGCTGATGGCGTGGGACTGGGCAAGACTATCGAAGCGGGCGTCCTCCTGACAGAGTTGATTAAAAGGGGACGAGGTGAGCGCATTCTGGTAGTGGCGGTGCGTTCCATGCTGGCCCAGTTTCAGCAGGAGATGTGGGCCCGTTTCGCCATTCCGCTGGTGCGCCTTGATTCCGTGGGACTGCGACGCGTGCGTGCAAAAATCCCCAGCAATAAAAACCCCTTCTACTACTATAACCGGGTCATTATTTCCATCGACACCCTGAAAAATGACGCCCAATACCGTCATTATCTGGAACAATCCCACTGGGATGTCATTGTTATTGATGAATGTCACAACGTGGCCAACGCAGGAAGTCAGCGCAATCGACTGGCGAATTTGTTGGCCCGCACTTGTGACAGCCTGATTATGACATCGGCGACGCCCCATAACGGCCAGCCCGAGAGTTTTGCCAATCTCATCAACATGCTGGACCCCACGGCCATAGCCGATGTGCAAGACTACACAGCGGAGGAAATCAAAGGACTGTTCGTACGGCGATTCAAGAAAGATGTCGAGGAACAGGTGCGAGACCAATTCAGCGAGCGTACGGTGCGACTGGAAGAAATACAGGCCAGCGCTGCAGAGGAACGTTTCTTCGATGCCCTGGCTGAAGCACGCTTCACTGCTCTCCATCGTAGCGGTGGCGCCCAGGATGCACTTTATCGCGTAGGACTCCTGAAATCCTTCCTCTCCAGCCCTGCCGCTTGTGTGAAAAGCATCAATGGGCGGCTGCGGCGTATCGAAAAACACATCGAAAAACTGGAGTCTGGAGAAAAAGAGACAGAGGCGGATGAGATTTTTGACGCGGACAACGGTCTGGCGCAACTCCCCCTGCTGGGTGACCCTCTTGCCAGACAAAAACGATTGGACGAACTTCACTCCGATCATGTCACTCTTTCCCGATTGCACGACCTGGCAGAAGCAGTTGATGATGCCGCTTTTAGCAAATATCAGCGACTGGTGCAGCTTCTTCGCGAACTGGGCGTGGACGCGTCAGCTGATTCCGAACGGATTATCATTTTCTCGGAACGCATCGCCACTTTGTATTACCTGCAGGAACGTCTGATTCAGGAATTTAGAGCGAACAAAGATGCCATTGTGGTCTTTCATGCCGGGCTGCCTGATATTGAACAGCAAGACATCGTGGAAGATTTTGGCAAAGCGGATTCGCCCAAACGCATCCTGCTGGCTTCTGATGTTGCATCGGAAGGCGTCAATCTTCATTACTACTGCCATCTGATGGTGCACTTTGATATCCCCTGGTCGCTCATTACCATGGAACAACGTAATGGCCGCATCGATCGTTACGGTCAGCATGTGCCGCCCGAGATTACTTATCTCATCACCCGTTCCCGTAACCCCGTGATTCGTGGGGACCTGCGCATTCTGGATCGACTGATCGAAAAGGAACAAGAAGCCCACAAAAACATTGGGGACGCCGCCACCTTGTTGGGCCTGTACGACGCCAGAAAAGAGGAAGACTTCATCGTTAAACAGGTGGCATTGGGCGCACAACCAGAGGAAATCATCCCGGACGAGCCCGAAGATGAGGACTGGCTATCCTTACTTATGGAGGAGGAAAGCCTCAATGCAACAGGGGATGACGACGGTGTGGTTGAGCCGTTTAGCCTGTATAGCGACGATTTGACCTTTGCCCGGGCAGCTTTCGAAGAACTTTATGATTCCAGGCAAATCGACCAATTCCCCGAATTTCATCCCCATCGTCCTGAATTCTCCCTGATCGCCAATGAGGATCTGCGTCGGCGTTGCGAGTTCATGCCGCGGGAAGCGATTCCGGATCAATGGATATTCCGTCTGACCACCGATCGGGAACGGGTGATGGAAGCTATCGCCGAGGCCCGCAAACGTCAACACGAATGGCCCCAAGAACAACTCTTCTGGGATATTCATCCCGTGGCTGAATGGCTCCTGGATAAGCTCCTGGTGCGCTTTGGCCGTCACGAAGCGCCCATCATCCTCACGCCTGAACTGGG
>CAZYSY010000132.1:0-5221 GCA_964650295.1 uncultured Caldilineales bacterium
GTAACTACTAACGTACCCGACTTCAATCACCACAAAGGCACAAAGACACTAAGAACACCAAGAATTTCAAAGCTTTTTCTTTTCTTCGTGCCTTTGTGGCTTCGTGTCTTCGTGGTTTCTAGCCGGGCTACCTTAGTAGTAACCAGAAATTACCAAACCTGGAATTTCCTCATGCTCCAAAAGCATCTATTGCTAGATCACACTATCACCCACAGCCAGATAAAAAGGCGATAAGATGGATAAGATTGCAGCAAAGGTTCTCGCATAATCCTGTATACGTCAGGAGCACGCTGTACATTTGATAGGATTTATATCAGACAGCTCCGTAAACCGCAAGTCGAACCTCAAAAACGGGTGAGTTTATGGTGTTCTTGGCCGACCCAGATCGGGCGATTCAGGCCTGCAGAGCCGAATTCATCCGGCCAATACACCATTCAACAAATTGTCCCAAAATTGAAACGCACCCGGTAGATAAAGTTGAATTGACGTGTCAAACATAACATTGTAGAATCATTCACAATAATCGAAAGATTTTTCTCTTTCGCCATTTATTCATCTCCTCTCTAACCTGCCGAAAGCAACGTGTCAGCAGAAGGGCGGGAAATGAAACAATATCACAAAATCCATGTCAGCTTCATAGAGGGTCGGAAATGCTGACACGAACAATCGAATATTTTCTGCTTCTTTAACTCACCACCGTTTTCACCCATTTACGAGGAGCCCCGCATGGAACACTACAAACTCCTTATTGTCCCATTGCTCATGATGATGGCATTGGGATTGAGCGCTTGCGCGCCCAAAGAGGGATCGCCGCCACAATCATGGATTGACTCCCCTCAAAAAGGTGCGCAAATTCAGGTCGGTGAAACCATCATGGTTATCTCCCACACCTATGCAGATGCAGGTGTGGGAGAGGTGTTGCTAACGGTCAATGGCCAGGCATATAGCCGGGATGCGTTTTCCGATGTCAGTAAAGATTTCGACATCATGCACCAGAAGTGGACGCCAACCGAAGCGGGCGACTATCTTCTACAAGTGCGTCCTTACGATGCGCAGGGACGGGCCGGACGTACAGACGCCATCGCCGTAAACGTTGTTGCCCATATTGCCGAGGCGACAACAGCGCCTGCCCAGCCCAGCCCCACTACACTTCCACCTTCCGCCACCGCCACATCAGAACCCACAACCACGCCGACCCCTAGCCCCACCAACACGCCCATCCCCCCTACCAACACGCCCATCCCCCCCACCGCCACTCCGATCCCTCCCACGCCTACGCCCATTCCTCCCACGGCTACCCCCATCCCTCCCACCAATACGCCTGCGCCCACCTCCACGCCAGTGGATGTCACTGCGCCGCCAGCGCCAATCCCCATGGTTCCCGCAGATGGTCTGACAATTTCTTGTCGTTCGGAGCAAATGCTGGCATGGCTGCCTGTTAATGACCCCAGTGGCATTGCCGGCTATTATCTGCTGGTGGAACAAGAAATCAAAAAAGGGAACTGGGGTAAGCTCGATAATTGGGGTCCCATTCACGACAAGCAATTTATGCTGAGGGTTAATTGCGGCGTTCATTACCGCTGGAAAGTGCGGGCGAAAGATGGGGCTGGCAATACAGGGAATTGGTCGGAATTTTCCTATTTCACTGTCAATTTGAACTGAGGAGGTCAGGAGATAACATCATGGCAACTTTCAATACACCTTCAGTTTCCCGGCCATCCCGCAACTCTCGTGCAAAACGGAGCCTGGGCTGCCTGGCGCTCATCCTGCTGATTTTGGCGCTCCTCGTTGCTGGGTATCTATTTCTGCTTCCCCGTTTCACGGCCAGTCGCCATATCTCACGGCCCGTGGTGCAAATCTACGCGCCCAACAATGGCGATCAATTCATCACCGGACAAACTGCCGTCCTGCATGCTTCCGCCAGCGGCGCCAACAAAATCAACCGCATCGAATTTTGGGTGGATGACCAGTTGCAGGGCGTAGAGCGCAGCGCCGCGGGCGCAACTGTTTTGCCCCTGGTGCGGGAATGGATGCCCGCGGCCAGCGGCGTCCATCGCCTGGCTGTGCGCGCCTTCGACGCTACTGGCGAACGCACCCACGCCTATGTCGATGTCGAAGTGGCGGAAGCCACCGATGGCGATGGCGATGGCTCACCCGACGCCTGGGACGCCTGCCCCGATCAACCTGGCTCTCCCCTCAACGCCGGTTGCCCCCAACCTGATGACAGGGATAACGATGGCGTGGTGGATGAAGAAGACGCCTGCCCTGATGACCGGGGGCATTGGGGCGGCGACGGCTGTCCCACACCCGACGACCGCGATGGCGACAGTGTGGCAAACGCCGATGACGCCTGTCCCGATGAGCCCGGGGCCGTCGATGTGGACGGGTGCCCTGACCGGGATGAAGACAGCGTGCCCGATGCTGAAGACGCCGATCCGGATATGCCAGGCCCGCCCGAGGCCGATGGCGGTCCTGACCGCGATGGCGACGGCGTCCCCGATGTGGATGATCTCAGCCCAGAGGAGCCTGGCCCGCCCGAAGCGGGCGGCGCGCCCGCGGGCCCCGACCGCGATGGCGATGGTGCGCCCGACGATGCAGACCCTTGTCCCGATGAAGCGGGCCCACCCGAAGATGATTTCTGTCCTGCTCCCGACGAAGACAGCATCCCCTTGGATCCACTGATCCCGGCGCTTCCTTCCCTGAGTGACCTTTTTGCTCCCATGGAAAAAATTCAAGTTCAGGTTGAGCTCCAGGCCTACGAATTCTGGACATCAGGCATCTACGACAGCGCGTGGTGTTATGCACAGGTCGGGGATACGCCCATTGAGAGATACGACTTTCCCTCTCACTCAGGGCATCTCTGGAGCATCGGCCGCGTGATGGCGGGTGCAAATGCCATCACCCTGCTGGTCGATGATCAGGAACCCCTGAATGTTCATTTGGATTGCTGGGCGCGACGTGGAGCAGACCTGCAATATCTCGGCTACTACCACTACGGGCATCCTGCCAGCGATTGGGACGGACGGGAGCTCATTGCCAACGCCTCGAGCGGCGACGCCTCTTTCACCGCCCGCTACCGCATCTGCTCCCCTTCCTGTGCGGAATACGCCCTGCCCCGTCCCATCCTCTCCAACATCCTCCACGGCCCGGCCGGTAATGGTCCCTATCAGCTTCGCTGGTCGTGGCATGGGGACGAGCATCAAATCAGCAGTTTCATCTTGCAGGTGAATGGCGTCAACCAGGGGAGCCACCAGGTTCGCGCCAACCAGCGCACCATCGACATCAGTGATTTCAAGCCTGCGTGTGGTGAAAGGATAGAATTTCGCATCCAGGCCCTCTCATCCGATGGCGCCGACTCCCCCACCAGCAATCCCCAATACTGGGACGGCATTCCTTGCCAGCGCACTGTAGCCATCACCTTCGAATCCTACGAACCCGATCATTCCTTTATTTCTAGAGAAGGCATCTTCTATGCCAACGACAATCAATTGAGGGCTGCCGGACATTCAGCAAGCGACCCCAGTTATCATGCCTACATGGCGCTTTTCTCCGCCGGTCGTACATATCCACTGGACGAGTTTTTTCAGCATCTCATGCGGCACGCCAGCATATGCACCGACGAAGATGACCCCCCTTCCCTAACTTTGTGTGATCGAGGCGAATTTCTTTATTACGCGCCCACAACCACGACCATCATTGAAGCGCTCGGGCCTGATGAATCTCTGACCATCGGAAGCAAACTTTGGGGAGGTTATGGTCTTCACGTCAGCGGCGAGCTCACAATCCCTCCCGAACACATCAGGGCAGGGCTATGGGAACTGCGTAAACATGGTGACAAAATCATCGTGAGAACCGATATCCTGGCCAGCCCGGAACTGGGCGGAGAAGAGCAGTTGCCCGATCTCTCCATCGCTGAAATCGCCTTCGATGATGATATGAATCGTTACGCGATCACCGTTCTCAACAACGGAGCGGCGTTATCGCACCAAAACATCAACATTGCCATGGAGCGCATCGGAGACGAAGAAGCCTTGGGCGTGCTGAGCTGGCCCGATGTCAGCATTCCTGCGGCCGGCAGTATCATCTTGCAACAGCAGCCTCATCATCCCACCCTGGAGCCCAGAGACCTGCGCGCCATCATCGACCCTGACAACGCCATTGCCGAATTCGACGAAGAAAACAACACCTATGAAATGCCAGTGCGGGTGCGAGTGCAGTTTACCCGTATTGGCCTGGGCGAAGCCCCGTGCGAATCAATACTCAACATCGGCCACGAAGCAGAACATATCTTCTTCTTGTGGGCGGGCTACACCGACAACGATGGCGTTTTCGTCCCTCTGAGAAGATTCCGCTATCCACCTGGAAGCGGCACTGCAGATGTGGGCGTCGAGCAGGCGACCTTCACAGATTTGGGATGGAGCATGCCAGATGATTATGCCATCGAATTCGATCTGCCCAGAGATCGACAGGTCGTGATCAGCGCCGCTGGATTCGAAGATGATCTTGGGAGACGCCATAATGATTATCTGGGAGACATCAATGCGGGGTTTGGCCCGGAGGACAACTACGGTGACTCACCCCGGCCGTACCACGAGTTTTCCACACATCACAGCTGTCAGGATACGGGCGCACCGCCTGGCGAGCATAACTTCCAGCTCTGGTGGCAGATTACTCGTCTACACTAACTTTTGTTGAAAATGACTCTTCACCTCGAAGCCCTGGAGCGCACGGAGGAGAAGTATCTTTCGCCTTTCCCTTTGCGTTCTCCGGGGCTTTATCTAGACTTGCGCCCAGGCGGGTCTGTGACCTGCCGTCGGCAGCCTACTCCGCCATCGGCAGCCAACCCGCCGAGTCGCAGACTCGGCTCGCAACACTCTCCCAAACTTGCGCCCAGGCGGGTCTGCGACCCGCCGTCGGCAGCCCACCCGCCGGGTCGCAGACCCGGCTCGCAACATTCTCCCAAACTTGCGCAGAGGCGGGTCTGTGACCCGCCGTTGGCTGCCTACCCGCCGTTGCATTGGCGGCAAAAAAGGGCGCATCTCCGTCGAAGATGCGCCCTTGATGCGTCAAGTAAAAATGCCTATCGCAACGCAATCACGGCCCGGCCCAACTCCACGAATACAGGCGAGGCCAGCAGGCCCATAAGCAGCACGCCCGCGACGGCCACGGCAATGGTCACCGACGCGCCCGCGGGCAGATGTGAACGCACATAGCTCTTTTC
>CAZYSY010000133.1:0-21510 GCA_964650295.1 uncultured Caldilineales bacterium
TTCTGCTGGAAACCGATGACTGGGAAGCCCTGATTGAGTGGCTGGAGGACAGAGAAGATGAAGCCATCATTCAGGAAGCTTATGCGCGCCTGGCCGAGGCTGGATTCGATCGAAAAAAGGCTGGGTGGATGGAATGGGAGACGAATGATTGAATTTATGTTCTAATCGTGATAAAATGCAGTCGCTAGCATCTGCTTTCTAAAATTTGGAGGTTTGATTCCCTTATGCCAGAGATTGTCGCCCGACCGTTGCTTGGCGATTGCCGAGAGGTGCTGAAAACACTACCGGACGATTCGATTGATTTAATCGTCACTTCACCCCCTTATGCCGATCAGAGAAAGAATACTTATGGGGGTGTTCATCCAGATGACTATGTCGAATGGTTCCTACCCATTAGCGCAGAGTTGTTGAGGGTATTGAAGCCCACAGGCACTTTCATTTTGAATATCAAAGAACGTGTGGTGAAAGGGGAACGTCACACATATGTCATTGAATTGATTTTGGCCATGCGAAAACAAGGTTGGCTGTGGACTGAAGAATATTGTTGGCACAAGAAAAATTCTTATCCTGGCAAGTGGCCCAACCGATTTCGTGATTCGTGGGAACGGTTGTTGCAATTCAATAAGCAGCGACAGTTCAAAATGTATCAAGAAGCAGTCATGGTTCCGGTTGGTGATTGGTCCAAGAAGCGCTTGCAAAATTTGAGCCCCACGGATCAACGCCGAGATGAATCAAGAGTGGGCAGTGGGTTCGGTAAGCGAGTCGCTAACTGGGTAGGACGTGAATTAGTGTATCCAACAAACGTTTTGCATATGGCTACAGTAACAAGGAACAAAAATCACAGCGCTGCATTTCCTGAATCTTTACCGGAATGGTTCATTAAGCTTTTCACTGAAGAAGGTGACTGGGTACTCGACCCATTTATGGGATCAGGAACGACGCTACGCGTTGCATATCGAATGCGTCGTAATTCGATCGGTATTGACATCGTGGATTCTTACTATCAGATGGTGAAAGAGTCACTAGAAAATGAAAGACCAGCACAATTAGCGCTTTTAGAGGAAGGCCCGACCTATGACGTCACTGGATCTGAATGATGTTCGATTATTCGTAGAGAATAACATTGGAGCTTTTCATGAGAAACGACTTGAAAAGCTCCAGAAACTCAAACTCAAACAAGTGCTCAAGCGAAAAAATCCTTATCTGTTCCGGGCCAAGAATGTCGTCACCGGGCAAGAGTTGGTGCAAGGAATTTTGGATGCGTACTTATCCTCGCAGGAGGAAACGCTTTTCGGACAATTTATTGAGGAACTCGCCATTTTTGTTGCCCAAAAGGTTTATCATGGCCACAAGTCAACCGCAGAAGGTATCGATCTTGAACTCCAAAAGGAAGGGATTTATTACATCGTTTCTATCAAATCGGGGCCTAATTGGGGAAATAGTTCGCAGATTCAGCGAATGAAAAGGAATTTTACTCAAGCCAGACGCCGCTTACGTCAAAACGCTCATATTCAGAATATCATAGCAGTGAATGGATGTTGTTATGGCCAAGATAATCAACCAGATAAAGGCGATTATCTGAAGTTATGCGGACAGAACTTTTGGACGTTTATTTCCGGCAATGAGCGGCTCTATCTTGACATCATTGAGCCGTTGGGGCATCAAGCAAAAGAAAGGGATGCAGTGTTTCAGGATGAATATACACGCATCATCAATCTTTTCACGATCGATTTTATGAAGGAATTTTCTACAAACGGACGTATTGATTGGGAAAAATTGGTGGCGTTCAACTCGGCCGCGAAAACGAAGTGAAGCCGCTTCTCTCCTTTTACCAAACCAAAGAGCTGCTGGCCGCCCGGAAGGCCGGGTTGTCCGAAATCGACGTCTCTCTGGACCTGGGGCTGAGCTTCGCCCGCGTCCAGGTCACGCCCGAGCGCATGCTACTGCCCGACAACCTGAGCGTGACCTGGGAGGAAGTGACGTACATCCACAGGAATGAGCAGGCGGTGTTCGAGATCACCGACGCGGGGATTGAGAAGGTGCAGGTCTTTTCCGAGACCTTTGGGCGGCTCTACTCGCTGATGCCCACCACGGGCGCGCCCACGATGCTCATCTCAGGTATCCCTATGCACCGCATCAAGAATACCGATCCCATGGCCGACACCCGCAGCAAGATCAAGGCGGCTGCACCTCGGGGTCGGGTGCTGGACACCTGCACGGGCCTGGGCTACACCGCGGGCATGGCCGCAGAACGGGCCGAGGAAGTCATCACCATCGAGTTGGACCCCGCGGTCATCGAGATATGCCGCATCAATCCCTGGTCCCGGGCGCTGTTCGAGCGCCCCAACATCACCCAACTCATCGGCGACAGCTTCGACCACATCTTCGATTTCGAGGACGCGTCCTTCGACCGCATCATCCATGATCCGCCCATGTTTAACCTGGCCGGGCATCTTTACAGCACAGAGTACTATCGCGAGCTGCACCGGGTGCTGAAGCGAGGCGGGCGGTTGTTCCACTACATCGGGGATCTGCGCAGCAAGTCGGGGCGCAATGTGGCCAAATCCGCGACCCGCCGCCTGCAAGAAGCGGGCTTCAAGACAGTCAAACGCCGCCCCGAGGCCTTCGGACTGCTGACGTTCAGGTAATAAGGCTATGATTCAACATCTGGTGAGGCAATGGCACCGCCAGAATGCTCATCAGAATAGCCATAAAGTTCGGAAAGCAGGTCTGTCAACAATTGCGCAATAAATCGCACCGTAGAGACCGTATAGGCATACGGCATTCGCAACGGGCCGACAACCCCTACCACACCAGCGCCATAACTGGGACGCCCATAACGCGATAGCACCAGGCTGACATCTGGTAGATTTTCGTATGGCCCCTCCCCCCCGAGAATAATTTGCACTCCCGGCAATTGTCGGGCCTCAGCCAAAAAGGGCCCTAAAATGATGGGATTCTCAAAAATCTCGACAACTTGCTGAGCAGAAGTCTGATCAGAAAATTCAGGGGAACGCAACATGTAGATTAGCCCTTCATGATACACTTCATCAAGACGTTCGTCTTCATGATACAAGGTGCTCCCAACAAGATCGAGTACGCGTTGTGCCAGGGAATCTTGCTCCAATTCCAGTCGCTGGATTTGTATCCAGTTCAAGCCCGTTAGCAGATCATTGAGGCGATTACTAATTTGAGAGAGATCCGACTGACTTTTGGGTTCATCCAATGTAATAATTTGCTGTCGGACGCTTCCGCCTTGCATCACCAACACCATTAACACCGTGTGAGGTTGCAGGCTTATAAGCTCCAAATGTTTGAAGTGCGTGTGATCAGCACGGGGCGCCGTGGTAATGGCCGCGCTACGTGCAGTTCGAGCCAACACACTAGCCGAAAGCTGCATCCACTGATCCATCTCGGCTTGCACCTGAAAAAATTGATGACGGATGGTGCGGCGCACTGTGGTGGGTAAATTCGTTTCAGACAAAAGGTGCTGTACAAAATAGCGATAGCCATGATGCGTTGGAACACGGCCAGCTGAGGTGTGAGGGTGGGTGAGATATCCCAACTGTTCCAGCCGCTTCATTTCATTACGCACAGTCGCTGGCGATACGTCCAACCCATAGACCTCCACCAATCGCTTTGAGCCCACAGGCTCGGCCGTGGCCACAAATTCTCTAATTATTAGTTCGAGAATCATTTCTTGCCGGGCGGTGAGCTTGCCGCCTGGACGCAATTGCTGTTGCTGTCTCATATCCCCTATCATAACATAATGACGTTATCAATTTGAAATCATTTGACGCTACGGGGAGCGTTTCACAGTTGGGCAGGTATTGCAAATTCCGACAGCTTGAAAATCTAGCTCAAAAACAAATGACAAGCGGATCGTCTCTGCAAACTGGATTGCCATAGCAATTGTGTGTACAATAAGATATCATTTCGTAATTCACCTGACGCTCACGCCACATCGGATAACAAGCTTCTTTACGCTCACCATCACGCGCCTAGCACTCAAAGAACCTGACGTGGTTCAAAACAACACCATGCAAAAAAAATCCTGTCGTCTACTCGTCATCCTTATTATTTTTTTGTTGGCAGCTTGCAACCAAATCACCCCAGCCCCTAGCCCTACACAGTCGCCATCCGAGGCGACGTCGCCGCCAACAGAGCCTCCTTCCACAACAACGCCAAAACTACCATCAGTCGAACATATCGTTATCAGCGAGGTGGTGGCGGGCAAGAAAGGCAATAACAACTTTGAATTTATCGAGCTCTACAACCCCACCGAACAACCTCTAGATTTGCATGGGCTGGCCTTATGGTATCAACTCTCGGACAAACAAGAGCCAGTTCGCGTGGCGCGGTGGACAGGACTCACGCTTATCCCGGGGATGGGGCATTATTTGTTGGTCAGAGAGGGTCAAGATGTCGGCGCGGCGCCAGATACCATCTTTACACAAGCATTAAATCTGGGCTATGGCGGTCTTGAACTGCGACGATCCAACAATGAACGAGTGGATGCGGTGGCGTGGGGTGCGAAGGCTCCCGTAAAGATGACTGAAGGGCAGCCCG
The DNA here is from genome assembly GCA_964650295.1 of uncultured Caldilineales bacterium. Taxonomy (GTDB): domain Bacteria; phylum Chloroflexota; class Anaerolineae; order J102; family J102; genus M2005. The sequence goes on from CAZYSY010000133.1 coordinate 4,570, forward strand.
CATCAGCGATTAAGAACGGACAATCGCTAGAGCGCCTTCCTGGCGGTGACGCAGGGAATGGTCAAGATACGGACAACAACACTGCAGATTTCATTCTGAACAACCAGTTTACACCACAGAATACTGCCAGCGATTTCACTCCGCCCATAGCCCGATATCTTGCCATTACTGCTCAAGCGCCTGAGAGTGTGAAGCCAGGCAGCAGCTATGAATATAATGTTACTGTAGAGAATCACACCGATCAAACAACCCATAATATTGTAGCAAGTTTGCTGCTCCCCCCCATGCTTAAGGTGGGTGATCTGCCAGAGAATGTGGCGCAAGAGAAAAAAGCGATCCGGTGGCAGATTTCAGAATTGGCCGATGGCGACTCTACCAGCATCCATATCCCTGTCACTGCGCCATGGACATATTCCGATGCGGTGTTGCAAAGCTACACCGTCCAGGCCGAAGACTGGCCGAACGCCGCGGTGGGACCGACCGTGATTACTCACATCAAGGGTGGAGTCATTCCTATTGGCACGGCCCGCACCTTGCAGGGCGCGCAACTTACCCTGGAGGGGGTGGCCACCATGTATACTGGCGGCTACTACGCAGGAGGCGGCAACACCAAATTCTACATCGAAGATAAAACTGGTGGCATCCAGGTGCAGGTCTTCGACGGCGACGGCGTGGTAAGTGTCCATGTTGGGGACAAAGTGCAAGTGAAGGGAACCATTGGAGCGTATCGCGGCGCCATCCAAATCGTTCCCGATATCGTACCCGATGATGTACACATCCTTGCAAAAGCAAATCCCGACCATCTGCCCAATGCCACCAAAGTCACGATTACCGAAGCCTTGCATGATGAAAACCTGTTAGGGCGGCTGGTGCAGGTTCAGGGCCAAGTGCTTGATGTAAAGGAATTCAACTATAGTTATTCCATCGATCTGGTTGACGATCAAGGCAATTTGTTAAATCTTTATGTCGACAAACGCACCAACATCACGCCAGAAGCGATCGAGATGGGGCATCGCTACCGGGCGAAAGGGATTCTCGAGATGCGTGATGGCCGGGTGCAACTTTATCCCAGGCTGCAATCGGATTTGAGCCAAATCTTTCCGCCAGAGCTGATTGCCAATGCCGACGCGCCCCTGACCGTGCAACCTGGCCAACCCATCACCTACACGGCCAGTATCTTCAACCACACTGAAAAACCCATGTCCAACGTGGTGATCACAGCGCCCGTCCCCGAAAGCACTAAGGTGATAGCCATCTCTCAAGGCGGAATCCAGGAAGAGGGTCAGGTGAAATGGACCCAATCTGAGCTGGCAGGTGGTGGTGGTCGTGTGGATGTATGGTTTGCGGTCGACACCCCCGAAACAGCAAGTGGACAGATCTCTTTCAACGGTTTTAGCGCCATCAGTGACCAATGGCCCGCCCCAGCCTCCAGCGCTCCTCTTAGCGCTTTTTTGGGCGATGTAGTGCCGATTTGGGCTATTCAGGGGCCAGGCGATCGTTCTCCGTACACACTAAAGTGGGCGCCCACCGAGGGCGTAGTCACTGGCGTATTTCCCGACCTTCCTGGCTTCTTTATTCAAGACGAAGAGCCCGATAACAATCCCGCCACCTCTGAAGGATTGTTCATCAACACCGCTGAGCTCGATGAGTTCCCTCCTGTGGAACAGGGAGACTGGGTGCGGGTGTACGGCCAAATCAAAGAAACCTCACAGCAGACGCAGCTCTTGGTGATAACCCCGGATGACATCCAGGTGGTGGATAGGGATGAAAAATTACCTCACCCCGTGGTGTTGGACCCGCCAGACGCCGAAGCTGTGGCTGCTCCATATTTTGAGGCGCTAGAAGGGATGCTTGTAGCCGCACCCGGCCCGAATCGAGCGATGGGGCCCACCAGTCAGTATGGAGAATACGTCATCGTGCCTCCAGGTCATGATGACACACGATTGTGGCAGGGCCAGGAAGTCGGCTATGCCATCATGGTGGATGACGGCTCCTCCGCCAAGCACGCGGATCGCACGACATTGCCTTATGTCGTTGCCACAGGAGACATCATAGAGGACATTGTTGGGCCGCTAGCCTACACCTATGGCCATTACAAAATCGAGCCCATTGAGCCACCAACGGTGAAACCGATCAAACATTCTATTCCCCAAATTTCACCCCTGCAGGCCAATCAGTTCTCACTGATGACCTGGAACGCGGAGAATGTGTTCGACGCCAAAGAACCCAATCCAAAAGATCCTCCCCTGCCCACACCCAGCCAGTATCATCTGGCACTGGCAAAAATGGCTGCAACCATTGTGAACGCTGGATATCCCACCGTGGTAGGGCTGCAAGAGATTGAGAATATCGATGTCCTCAAGGACCTGGCCGCACAAAATGCAATCAAAGAGCAGGCCTACCAGCCGGTGCTCATCGAAGGCATGGACAGTCGCGGCATTGATGTGGGCTATCTTGTGCGAGGTGACGCCGAAATCCTGGATGTGCAACAGTATGATGCGCCCGAGGGCCTAACCAGTCGCCCACCGTTGGTCATTAAAGTCGCTATTACGCTGCCCGAGAAACCAATCGAATTTTATGTCATTAACAATCATTTCACCTCCATGTCGGCAGGAGTTGAGATTACCGAACCTAGACGTAATGCCCAGGCACAATGGAATGTGCATATCCTTGAAGACATTATTCGCAAGAACGATCCCAACGCTATGGTCGCTATTATGGGCGATCTCAACTCCTTCTTCAACTCCAAACCCATCCAAACGCTACGTGACGCCGGACTGAAGCATGTGCTAGACTTCTTGCCCGCAGACCAGCGATACACATATATCTTTCAGGGGAAGTCCCAGGCGATCGATCACATGATGGTTACGACCAATCTATATGACCTGTTGCAGGATGTTGTAGTTTTGCACATCAATGCAGACTTCCCACCTCCCGCCCCTGAAGACCCTTCGCCCATTCGTAAATCAGACCACGACCCAATCATCGCCATCTTCGGCAAATAGACACGGGTGGGCGATAAGCCCTCATGCTATGGATCGCAGCTCTGAACTCAGCCAGTATAGTCCTCTCGCCCGCAAGCAGGCCATGATTCTGGTCGTGGGCTTTGCCGTCATTGTGCTCATCGGTACGGTGCTGTTGCGACTGCCCCTCTCAGGTTCGCACCGGACGCTTACCTGGCTGGAAGCGCTATTCATCTCCACCAGCGCTACCACGGTGACGGGCTTGGTGGTCATCACTCCCGCACTGGACCTCTCTTTGTTTGGGCAATTTGTTGTGCTTGGACTGATGGAGATCGGTGGGGCGGGCTTTATTGCTTTTTCAGTGCTACTATTCCAGCTTATTGGCCGCCGCGTCGGCATCACTGGCCGCCAAATCATTCGCAACACCTTGGGGGTCTTTGAAACCACTCGCATCATTCCCTTCACGTTGATGGTGTTGGGTATCACCTTGGGCATTCAGTTGCTGGGGGCTTTGGCCTTGTGGTTACGTTGGCGTTCCAGCATGGGGGATGCAGAAGCGGTGCATCGGGCTGTATTTCATTCTGTAAGTGCATTTTGCAATGCTGGCTTCGATTTGTTTAGTGGCACGGGGAAAAACCTCTTCGGCTACGATACAGACCCGTACACCTTACTGGTGATGATGACGCTGATTATCATCGGCGGGCTTGGGATTCTAGTGGGCGTAGATCTGGCCTCTTACTACTGGGAACGACGACTAACGGTTCATACCAAGCTCACTCTGATACTCACCCTGTTTCTATATGGATTTGGATTGCTCATTGTACTCATGGATCCTATTTTCGAGGGAACCACGTTCGTGAACATGAGCTGGCACGATCGGTTTTGGAAGGCGCTTTTTTCGGTAATTTCTGCACGCACTGCGGGCCTGACCATCATTCCAGTGCATGAACTAGGCGAGGCCAGTATCCTGACCATAATGGTTTCGATGTTCATCGGCGGGGCGCCCGCATCAATGGCGGGCGGCGTGACCATGAGCACCATGGCGGTACTCGTGGTCACCGTCTTCTCTACTGTGCGGGGCAATCCTCACGCGGTGGCTTTTGGTCGCACCCTGCCTCTGGAAACCATCGCCAAATCAGTAGCCATCATGGCGGTGTCGTTGATGGTGGTGTTTGTTGTCACCCTACTGTTGCTAGCCGATACTGCTGGCGATTTCATGGCCGTCACATTCGAGGTCATCAGCGCCTTCTCCAACACAGGCTACTCTCTAGGCCTGACTAGTGAACTGAACACTTTCGGCCGATTACTCATCGCTTTCACCATGTTCTGGGGGCGTTTAGGCCCGCTGACGCTGGTAGTGCTTTTGGCCCAACGGGAACACCCAACTTATGTCCGTTATCCCACCGAAAAGGTGGTATTGGGTTGAACGAACATTGGATGTCAGTCACTGAAATATCATCATCAGCGACATCGCCAACAAAGGATTAAACCATGTCCGAAAACACAGCATATTCTAGATCGTCATTTCGACTTCGTCTCAAGCGCGGTGGCAAAGAATTCCTGATCATTGGTTTGGGGCGATTTGGCGCGGGATTGGCCCGCACATTGCTAGCCGCAGGCCATGAGGTTTTAGCCATAGACAGCGACTTCGAAGTTGTGGAAATGCGTGCAACCGAAATTCCCCACGTAGTGCAACTGGATAGCACCAAGATAGAGGCTCTACGAGAGATTGGCGCAGAGCACTTCGATACCGCCATTGTTTGCATTGGCTCCGATTTCGAGGCCAACCTACTCACCACCGTCTCACTGAAAAAACTGGGAGTACCCCAGATCATCGCCAAAGCCCGCACCCGCACGCAAAAAGAAATCCTGCTGCAAGTGGGAGCGGAGGAGGTCATTCTGCCTGAACACGAAGCGGGCGTACGTCTGGGACGACGGCTCTCGGGAATGGGATTCATCAACTACCTGGAAGTCAGCGACGATTTCAGTATTGTGGAAATGTTGGCTCCTGAGCGCTATTTTGGCAAAACCCTTGCCGAGGCTAATCTTCGCCAAAAATACGGCCTCACCGTTATTGCCATTCGGCGAGGTGATGAAATGATCGTAAATCCTCCAGCTGGTTTCATGATCGCTGCCGGGGATGAATTCATCGTTGTGGGAGCCATGACCGATGCTGAACGAATGACGGAGTAATAGCCAGTGCCAAAATGGAGCTCCTCTCTGTATTATGCTATACTTTTAGCAAAAACAATGGATAAGTCGATATCTGGTCCCGCGACTTTTCCTCAACAATATCACTCCACCTCATAATCATCGCATTGAACAAGGAGGTTCGATTATGCGCCCAGTCTATGCCATATCCGGCGGTGTCAGTAAATTTGCCAAGGCCCGACCGGATAAGACGTTCCAGGCCGTGGTGAAAGAGGCGTACGACTACGCCATCGCTGATATTGGTCTGGAACATCCCAAGTTTATCGAACTGGTGGATGGTTCTGTTGCCAGTTATTTTAGTGACCACTTTGCCCGACAGCTTATGGCTGGCATCATGGTGCAGGATTATTTGGGGTTGGTGCCAAAGCCAAGCCATCGTGTTGAAGGGGGCGGAGCCACCGGTGGGCTTTGTTTTCAGGAAGCCTGGAAGAGCGTAGCCAGCGGGCATATGGACATCGCCCTGGCGTATGGATTCGAGCAAATGAGCCATGTAGAGACCTGGAAGGGCAATGAATTCATCGCTCTGGCCTCGGATGTGTCGTTCGACTATCCGGTAGGAGGTTTCTATTCTGGCTACTATGCCATGATGGTGACCCGTCACATGCAGGAATATGGGACTACAGTGGAGCAATTGGCGCATGTGTCGGTGAAAAACCACATGAACGCCTATTACAATCCTTATTCACAGAAACAACGCAAGCTGACTATCGAGGATGTGCGCAATGCCCCCATGGTGGCCTGGCCATTGACTCGGCTGGACATCTGCGTAATGTCTGATGGCGCAGCAGCCACGATATTAGTCTCAGAAGAAGGGTTGGAAAAACTGGAGAAAGCGGGAGCCAAAATACCTCGTCCACTAGTCAAGATTACAGGAATCGGGCGTGGCACCGACGCTATGCGCATGGCTGACCGTCCTCATGTGGACTATGACACCTTCATGAAGGATTACGCCACGCCTCAGGAGCGAGATTCCGATGACACCCGGGCGTATTACAAAGCACTATGGGACCATGGCACGCGTTATCCCGGCGTGCATTCCTTCCGAGCAGGACGCACTGCAGGAAATATGGCCTACAAGATGGCAGGCATTTATGATCCTCTCAACGAATTGGATTTTGTAGAGTTGCATGATGCCTATACCAGCTCTGAGATTCAAACTTATGAAGATCTTGGGCTCTGCCGTTACGGCGAGGGGGGAGCGTTTGCGGCATCGGGCAAGGCATTCATGCCCAACGTTGACTACGGCCTCGATCTCATTGACGATCCCCTATGCCCAGTCAATCCATCAGGAGGTCTCATTGCATGTGGACACCCGGTAGGAGCAACTGGGCTGATGCAGGCTGTTTTTGCCATCTGGCAATTGCAGGGTACGATCAACAAACACTTCGGTGACAATACATTACAAGTCGAAAACGCCAAGCGCGGAGCCATCCATAGCCATGCGGGCACCGGAACTTATGTCACCGTCACGATTCTCGAACGTGAAGACAAAGGAGGATGACATGAGCAAGCAACCCTCGAAAAGAGAAGAAACCCTGGGCGGAACCATCGTTCATGGGCTGCCCTTCCCCAACGAGTTGACCCCGGAGTCACTGGAATGGCTGCGCAAGATGCAGCCCATCCGCATCGAACAGGATTACAGCATCACCTATTTGCACAGCTATGGCCAGGATAGCCCTTTCTTTGCGGGGCTGACAAACAAAGTGCTGCTGGCAAATCAGGAAGTGGACACTGGTTATACTTACGCGACCCCTCGCGGACATGGTATGTATGATGGTAAGGAAACCAGATGGGTGCCGCTGCCCCATGAAGGCAAGGTTCACGCGTTCACTGTATGCTACTTCGGCTCGGAAGAATTTTTGCCTGAGACGCCATTCATCCTGGCTCTCATCGAGTTCGAAGGAGCGGATACGCTCTTTCTCACGCGGCTTCTGGGCCTGGACCCAGAAGATGCCGGCTTACATTGGATCGGCATGAAGGTAAAAGCGCGTTTCCTTCGTAATGCAAAGCTTAAGCCCACAGATGTGTATTTCGTGCCCGTAGAAGCATAACGCCAACTTGACGCCAAATTTCCCCCTGAGGCTCTTCCTCTTGTTTGATAGGTCCGACCACAAGGGTAAAATCTAGAAATTGACGTTATACGCTTCCCCTAGGCAAGGCCAATTTAGCCATATTACCACGGGGAGTTACCGAAAAAGGACGAACATAGACGAAAAGTTGAAGATGGCTATCATCTATGTTCGTCCCTTCGTCTTATCGATCGGTCCCGAGTCGGAAGCGCAAGCTATCTCATTCAGAGCTCTTGACTGGTATGTACATAACGACTAGAAATTAATGCCGCAGTCATAATAAAGAAGGATGTGCGAGCGAACATCGAGAATTTTATGGGGTGGATCCTTGGTAATGCGGAAAATTTTCTCTTCCAAACCACCCCATTTAGTGAATGTTACAATTCGCACATCAACAGCATCATCGTAATAATCGACGCGGGGAAAGTAATTAATGTGCTGGGCCTGTTTCCTTTGACTGGAAGAAAATTCAGCACCGAAACTGCCATCACTCACCTCATCGATGAGTTCATTTACTGCATCGGTAGTGCAAACCACCTGCAGATCATTATAATGGGCATGCCAATACAAATAAAACTGTTCGGCATGGATGGCCAGAATCACATACTCCAAGAATCCCTGCGCTGAACCATCGGTGTAGACATGTTCCAGATACAGGTCCTTTTCCCCATTGGAGCCTGTTCCATCATAAAACTCATTGGGTGAAACAAAGGGAGCATCATCGATCTTACGTGCATAAAGGATTGGCTCAGCGCCCATTAATGTTTTGAAATAAACATAGTCCAACATATAGCCTGGTTCCATATGAATATGCTCGAAAATATCGAAATACCGATTAGGATCAAAATTACCAGCTTGTGGCGCCCCCTCCGGTTGCAAGAGATGATCAGGAATCTCCTGCTCTCTGATCAATTGCGTCATTTGCTGAACAACATCCTGACACAATGTAGGATCCAGGCCAGGCTGTGGGGTGGGCGTGAAGGAGAAATTAGGAGGTGGAGTGCAACCAACCAACAATAACGACAAAGGCCCTAAAACTCCAAAACAGAATAACAGGAATCTCAACATCAACATACTCCTCATCTAATTATTTTGCCCAGACAAGTTCTGTTTCGACAGTACGCACCAGAGCGTCGGCCCGCAAATCAGGTAGATTATAGAGGGAGCCGCCCAAGGACCGGGCCAATTTCTTTGCCAGCCCGCGGTCAAAAGCCTCATGCTCCATATTGATGGTGACGGTGCGAATCTGTGCGTGTTTGAAAAGTTCTGCCATGCGCATGGCCTCTTCTTGAGCTGGCATGCCGGTCATGCTCACATTGCCCGCACCATCGGTAAGCAACACCATAATCGGGCGAGTTTCGGGATCGCGACGTCGAGCCGCAGTGATAACATTGTAAGCCAAAAGTAGCCCCGATGAAAGAGGCGTCTTCCCTCCTACAGGAATGTCCTTCAGCGCTTTTTCGGCCAGTTCCACACTGCTCGTAGGCGGCAGAATCACGCGCGCCCGCTCCCTCTGAAACACAATCATCCCCACCTGATCTCGGCGCTGATATGCATCCACCAACAGCGACATCACCGCCCCTTTGGTAGCCTCCATCCGTTCAGAGGCAGCCATCGACCACGACGCGTCCACCACAAAAAGGATAAGATTGGCAGCGCGGCGCACTCGCACTTTCGTATGCAAGTCCTGACGTTCAATGACAAAAGCCACACCAGAACGCTTTCGCGAAACCTGGTGCACTGCCGCTTCTCGCAGGGTGGCGTCAAAAGCAATATCTTTTGCGCGATTATGACCAACCGGCCTTGCCTTTATGTAACGTCCCCGTTTTCGTTTGGTACGCGTTGTCGAACGCCGCCCCCCTTTGGAACGAGTTAATTTATCCAATGGCGTGTCAAGTCGCCTGGCTTTGAAAGGTTCTGCCACAGGCACGACGCGACGAGGAGCATTCCCCTTGGCCCCCTCTTTTGAATCACTGGGCGCTTTTTGATAACGATCATTGACCGGTGCATCATCCTCATATCCAGAAGCTGCGCCTTCGGAGCCTTCAGCTCCCTCTAACTCATCGGCTTTTTTTTTACGCCATCCAAAGCATTCCCATACCCGTCGCCATCTTTCGCTTCTGCAAACTCAGCGTCCGTCTGAGAACGAGCCTGTTCCAAGCGCTCCTTGAGTTGTCTTGGATTCAAAATGCCATCCTGGAAAGGCTGACGTTTCATACGATGCGGCAAAGCCAGTTCAGCACCGACCAGCACATCTCGTTCCGAAACCTGCAATCGCCCTTCAAATGCGGCATTGGCCAGGGCGGTCTTAAGAATTACAATATCCGCCCGATGCCCATCCACCTCGAATGAAGCAGTGAGATTGGCAATCAGATAGAGATCGCGATCGGTGTAACGCACCATCGGCAACCGAAGACGAGCCTGCTCAATCTCTGTTGACAACCTTGCCTCTTCATCCCGCCACCGAGCATAAAAACCCTCGGGGTCTTGGTCATAGGCCAGACGCCGTCGCACAATCTCCACTCGCAAGCGCGCATCGGGAATACCTTCAATATCCACAGCATGGGCGAATCGGTCCAGAAGCTGCGGGCGCAAATCTCCCTCCTCGGGATTCATTGTGCCCACCAAAATAAAGCGAGCTGGATGCTGAAAGCTGATGCCCTCTCGCTCCACCACATTCACACCCATTGCCGCAGAATCCAATAAGAGATCCACCACATGATCGTCCAATAGATTGATCTCATCCACATACAACATGCCGCGATTGGCAGCAGCCAGCACGCCGGGCTCGAAGTGACGCTCACCCTTTTTGATGGCCAGTTCGATATCCAGCGTACCCACCACGCGATCCTCAGTGGCGCTGACCGGCAAATCCACAAAACTGATGCGGCGCCTGACCACAGGCAACTTGCCATCTCGCTCCAACCGCTCCTGGCACTCGGTGCAAAGGAACGCGGGTTGATTTGGATCGCAGCCAAAACGACACCCCTCAACCACTCCAATCTCGGGCAGAAGCGCCGCCAGACCACGAGCAGTTGTTGACTTGGCGGTGCCCCTTTCTCCACGAATGAGAACACCGCCGATCTGGGGATCGATGGCATTGAGAATGAGGGAGCGTTTCATGCGCTCCTGTCCGACGATGGCAGTAAAAGGATAGACGCGAGGCATAAAGAAAATGAGTATCGTGGAAAGTGGGTTGGGAAATATTCTGACAACCCATTATACGCACGTGAAGCTATTGACACAAAGTTTGTGGCAGAGTTGCCATCACGTTAGAATATCCATACCTCATGAAAACGCTCAGAAACACCCTGTTCGCAGTTCTCATTGTTGGGGTTTTTGCGTTGGTCTTGTTCTTCAGACAGGGCAGTCGCAATCCCTTGTGCACGCCTGTCCTCTTTGCAGGCGAACCCCACAACCATCCAGACGAGATCATCGCCAGAGTTATCGATAGAATCGAGGGATTACCACAAGCAGATACTAACCTGACAAACATCGAAGACCCAAGGATTATCGTTGCCGTAGAGAACTGGCGCATCAGGAGTGCAGTTGTTCAAAACAGCTCCGAATTTGCCAAGATGCTGCGAAACGACAACACAGTCATCCACTATTCCATTGATCTGGATGTAACCTGGAAAGATGAAAGTGTAGGCATCGTTCAATGGACATCTTGGCGCTACGGGTGGGTAAGTTGTCCCATTGCGGTTTTTCGGGGAAGCGGACCGTTGGGAGAAATTAGAATCGTACAGCTAACGCCAGCTCCACCGAAACAAGAAGAGACGCCTGAAGCCACTCCCGAGGGGTAGTAGGTTGCCGCCGACAATGACTACAAGTATAATTGACCAGCGCTAATAATGGCTCGCAATACACTCTGGCGCGTACTCCCCTAGTATTCCCTCTGGAGAAAATCATGCAGCGTTTTTATCGGCTTATTGCGGCCGTATTATTTTTGGCGTTGATGCTAATCGCTTGCGACAATAATCAACTGGCCACCTTGCCCGAAAGCGCAACATCCAACCAGCCGATTGAGTCAGCTACTTCTGGTTCCACCGAATCACCTGCAGCCACCAAGCCTCTCGACCGGGGCAAGCTCAAAATTAAAGAAGTCACTTTCACGCATGCTCTGAATGAAGATATGACTCCGGCGGATGTGGCCGAGACTTTTACGCCCGACCAGGACATCTTCATCTCCGTAAAGCTTAACGGTACCCCTAAAGAAGGTGTGGTTTCAGCGACATTTTACTATGGAAACCAACTCATCGCTGATGCCAGAGTCGATCTGGCCAAAACCCGTGACGAACAAGGTGTCATCTTCGTCCTCGGCGGCGACACATTCGTCGGTTTTACCCTAAGCCACAACACCCCATTCCCGCCCAGCAACAACTATCGAGCAGAAATCGCCCTGAATGGCGCCCCCGCCGAAAAATACAATTTCCAGGTGGTCCCACCCACTGATGCCATTCCTTCCAAACTGCTTTCCGCCACCCTTTCCGAAGATGTACAAGCGGACACATACGAGCCCTACCATCCCACCAGCACCTTTCCCGCTGATAAAGCGGTATTTCTTGCGGGTCGGGTGGACCTGGGACGCGGCTCCACCCTGGCAGCTGAATGGTACATCAATGGCGAGTTGGATGAAGCAGCCACCCGCGTTCTTAGCAGCAGCGAAGATGCTCCTGATGTGCCTTTCTACTTCACCTATCTTCCCAAGGGCAATTGGCCTATAGGAACGCACAAAATCATTCTACTTATCAATGACGAGCCCGCGGGCGAGTACAAATTCACGATAATTGCGAATGAATCATAGAAAATCTGTTACTACTAAGGTAGCCCGGCTAGAAACCACGAAGACACGAAGCCACAAAGACGCGAAGAAAAGAAAAAGCTTTGAAATTCTTGGTGTTCTTAGTGTCTTTGCGCCTTTGTGGTGATTGAAGTCGGGTACGTTAGTAGTTACGAAAATCTTGCAAAACCAATTTTCATCACACATCATCAAAGCACTACCATGACACAAAAACTCCCCTTACAAGAAATCACGGTCATCGACATGACCGAAGCCATGGCAGGTCCTTATGCAGCCATGATGTTAGGAGACCTGGGCGCAGATGTGATTAAGATCGAGCGCGCCGGGGTTGGCGATAGTTCGCGTGGCTGGGGACCTCCCTTCGTGCAAGGTGAAAGCGCTTATTTCCTCAGCGTCAATCGCAACAAACGTAGCCTTACCCTCAACCTCAAGGCTGAGGAAGGCAAACGCATTTTACATGAGTTGATCAACCACGCTGATATTTTTCTAACCAACCAACCTCGGCTTTCATCCCAACGCAAGTTGCAAATCGATTACGATACATTATCGACGATTAATCCGCGCCTCATATACTGCGCCATCAGCGGCTATGGCATGACAGGCCCTTACGCTGGACGTAGTGGTTATGATGTTATCGCCCAGGGAGAATCGGGCACCATGGCCCTCACCGGAGGCCCAGACGATCCCCCAATCCGCTTCCCTGGCCCGATGAGCGACATCACGGCGGGCGTGTACACCGCGCTTTCAGCATTGGCTGCGCTCATCGCCCGGGAGAAAACCGGCCGCGGGCAATTCATCGACACCGCCCTGCTTGATGGGCAGCTCACCTGGGTGTTGAACATTGCCGCCAGTTTTTTCGCCACGGGCCAACGTCCTCCCAAGCGAGGCAACAACCACCCCACCATTACTCCCTACGAGCCCTTCAACGCCGCTGACAAACCTTTCATCATCGGTGTGGGCAGTGAGCGGCTGTGGACCAAGTTTGTAGACGTGATGGGCATAGCCGATACCATCGGCGCAGATCCGCGTTATGCTACCAATGCAGATCGCTTGCAGCACCGCCAGGCATTGCATGAGGCGCTTGAGGCTATCTTCATCACCCAACCCGCGGAACACTGGCTAAACATGTTCCGCCCCCTGGGCATTCCCTGCGGCCCCATCAACCATCTCGACGAAGCGTTGAACGACCCCCACGTGCAAGCCCGGGGCATGGTGCAGCACATGCAACATCCCGTAGCGGGAGACATACGCGTTTTGGGCAATCCTATGCACTTATCAGATACGCCTGTCAGCTATCGTCTAGCGCCCCCCACTCTGGGCCAACACACAGAGGAAATATTGCACGAGTTGGGCTATGATGAAGAAGCCATCACAAACCTGCGCGAGGCGGGCGTCATTTAATGATACGCATGTTAGCCACAGACCTGGATGGGACGCTGGTAGATGAGCAAGGCCGCATTGCCGAGGAAGATGTGCAGGCGCTACGTCGCGCCCGCGCAATGGGCGTCCTCGTGATCGTAGCCACAGGACGCATGCCGACCACCATCGAACATTTCCTAAACCGTCTAGAGGTCACTGATCACGAACCAATCGTAGGCGGCCAGGGGGCAATGGTGGCTCGGATCAATGGCGAGATTTTGCATACGCTTACAATTCCTCGTCAGGTGGCAGAAGAAGGCGCAGCCATCGCCCGCGAAATGGGCGCCATCCCAGTGTTCTACACCACCCATGGCATCTTTATGGAACGCGTGGCTTTTTCGCCCGAAGAGGACGCCTATTGGCTAGGGCATGGCTTACGCTACGAACCCCAGGCGCTTTCAACAGTGGAAGATGATTTCGTCAAGATACTGGCAGTTCAACCTGACGCCAGCAAAGCTGAAGCGCTCCTCCATGCATTTCAAAACAAACTCGGACATGCGGCCGAAGTCGTGCGTTCCCACCATTGGTTTGTCGAAGCGGTCAACAAACACGCCACCAAAGGTGCAGCCATTGCTTGGATTGCCAAACAGGTTGGCATCAAACAACATGAGATTGTGGCCATCGGCGATGCAGGCAACGACATTAGCATGTTGCGCTGGGCGGGCCTCAGTGCGGCTCCGGCCGATGCTGCACCAGAAGCGCTCGCAGCCGCCAAATGGATTGCTCCCCCACAGAAACAACACGCAGTTGCGGCCACACTGGCGCATTTTCTCTTCGATCAATAAACAAATCGCACTGGAACCAGATTTCTTCTGCAGCGAGAACCTTAACTTCCTAAATCTGGCGGCGCTTCTTGGCTTAAAAACCGGGCCGCATCGGAGGCAAGTTTGTCAACACGCTCATTCTCCGGGTGCCCGGCATGCCCTTTCACCCACTCCCACCGCACCTCATGGGGCTCGATGGCCTTGAGCAATGCCTGCCATAAATCTTGATTCTTCACCGGCTTCTTGCTAGCGGTTTTCCATCCGTTGCGTTGCCAGCCATGAACCCACTCGCTGATGCCATGCCGCAGATATTGCGAGTCGGTGTGAATAATCACCTTGCACGGACGGTTCAACGCATTGAGTGCAGTCAGCGCAGCACGTAATTCCATACGATTGTTGGTGGTTTTGCTAGCCGCCCCGACCAATTCCTTTTCATGACCGTGATAACGCAATAGCGCAGCCCATCCTCCAGGGCCAGGATTCCCCAAGCAAGCGCCATCCGTATAAATATAAACGGTGGGTTTAGTACTCATATGACAATTTCCTCTCCCACCAGCAACTCAATGTAGCGACTGCCAAAGGCATCGCGAAAGGCAGCCAGTGACCAATCGCAGCTATCGTGAGGTGAAAGCGACACTATGTTGGGGTCACGACGATACAGGTAAGCAATAGCAGCATGCACATCGGCCTTAGTGATGTGATCCCAGGGCCAGCGGCCCGTGCCGAAATACTGCTGCGCGGGGATGCCGTGGCGCACGGAGCGGGACGCGGTGACCGGGAAATGCAGTCCACCGATGACGCCGTACAGGGGCTCGTCGAACAACATCTCCTTGCGGGCCACGATCTTATGAATAGTGGGATGTCCGCAGCCGATGATGAGCACAATGCCCTTGCCTGCCACGTTGATGGCCAACGATTGCTCGGGCGTCCAGCCCAGGAAGAAGAGCTGCCGGGGGATGGGCCCCATGCTGGCAATGCCTGGAGCCAGCGTCATCGGTCCTTCCACCGGAATGGCAGTGGCCGAGGGGTTGATGATGGGGACCGGCACGTACGCGGGCATCTGGTGCAGGTCCACGTAGCCAGCGGAGGGCGCGAAAATCCCATCCTTCACATTCTGCATCCCGCCCACATGATCCAGATGGTTGTGGGAGATGAAGATCATGTCGATCTCATCGAAGGAAACGCCCAGCCTTTCCATGTTGCGCAGCAGCGGCGAAGGATGCTCCTGGTTCTTGTTCAATCCCATGTCGAAGAGGATGGTCGTGTCATCCGCCCGGATGAGATAGGACACGCCCGACTCCCCCTCCAGCTCGTCGCTAGCCGCGTACCAATCGATGAGGGGCAGGATGGAAAGATGTTTGACGCTGCCGATATCCCCCATCTTCGGATACTGGCTGGCTCGCCACGCCTCCTCGGCGCGCTCTCGTCCCCGAGCGAAGCGCAAGGCCAGGTACGCGGGCGGGAGGGCCGCGGTCATCAGGGCGATTTCAGCTGCATTTCTCGCCTTTGACTTTTCATGTGCTGCCATGCGTATTCTCCGATGGTCGAGAATAGGAATAGGATTAAGGAGTAGGATTAAGGATTAGGATTAGGATTAGGATTAAGGATTAGGATTGAGCGCCGGTCCTACGCCAACTCCTATTCCTGATCCTAATCTTGCAATTCCGCCCGCTTGCGTTCCACCAACTCCACCACCTCGGGAAAGTCGATGTGCAGGCGCTTGAGGGTCTCGAGGGTGGGGATGCCGTTTTTATCCCAGCCGCGTCGTTTGTAGACCGCATCGACAAGCTGCTCGTAGCGGTCTTCGCGATACGCCCGCAGTTTGGCCATTTTCTCCTCGGTGCTCAGACCCTCGGGATCGACGCCAACCTGCTCGCGTAGCTGTTTGTCATAACGCTCCTGGCGAGACTCGTATTCCTCAACCGTAGCGGGCCCCATGGCGCGATAAGGCACATAGTCGTGCTGCCGCGTACCATAGCCCCGCTGCAAGATGAAGACTCGCTGGAAGTTATAGACACGTTCAGACTGTTCGATGAGTCCCTCGGGAGTGATGGGAGTGCCAATGGTGCCTTCATAGAGCCAAGTATAATTTTCCACATGCTCCGGCACTTTAGCGGGCTCATTCGTTTCCTTGTTGTCCGCGGGCTCGATGTCATTCCAGGGTAACTTACACAAACCGTGCAGACTGAACCAGGTGCGCCACATAGGGAAGTAATGCAGGGCCTCGGCCTTGTCCTCGAAGGTGGGGATGAGATTTTCCACCTGGTCCATGAAGATGAGCCAGGCCTCGTCGTGCTGCGGGCCTTTCAGGGTCATGCCATAGCCGCCCTGCTGGGCCAATGATTCCTTGGTCACATACTCGGATATCTCCAGACCCTTGCCCTGCATGCCGATATCGTGCAGGAACTGCCAATCTGCTCCCTTGGTCTCAGCGAAGTAGTCGATCATCCAACGTACGCCGTTGCCCACGACTTCTGCACCGAAACCTTCGCCCCGGGCCATCTGATGCAGCAGCTCAGCCGCATCCTTCCAGTTGCCCCAGGCCAGGTCCAGGCCACCGGTGTCTTCGTCAGTGATGATGCCGTTCTCCCATAGCTCCATCACAAAAGCGATGGAGTTGGCCAGGGTGATGGTGTCGATGCCGTAGGTGTCTGCGTAGAAATTCAGCTCCACCACGCCCAGCGGATCGAAGTTGCCGATGTTGGAGCCCA
>CAZYSY010000134.1:0-5956 GCA_964650295.1 uncultured Caldilineales bacterium
CACGAAATATCGTCCGGGCGCGGAGGAGGGCAAAGAAGCCATGTTGTGGAAAATGTCGGTCTTCTTGAAAGGCACATGGCAACTAAACCATGAGGATGTGCCCACGTACACATGGGGCTCATAATCGTTGACCGCGCCCGACCCCAGCACCGGCGCATGGACGTCGGGTGCGCCCATGGTCACGGGCAGGCCCGCGGGCACGCCCAGCTCGGCCGCGGGCCCGGGCAGCAGCGGGCCCAGCACCGCGTTGGTGGGCAAAATTTCGGGCAACCTCTCCCGATCCACGCCCGCCCACTCCAGCAAAGTGGGGTGATAGTGAATGTTGTCGATATCCCGGTTGTCGGTAAGCCAATGCAAGGTGATGGTGGCAGGATCGGTAGTCGCGCGGCCCGTCAACTTCATGTTGATGTAGTCTTTGGGTTCCAAGAACTTGGCCGCGCTTAGATACCGTTCTGGCTCTTGATGTTTCAAATAAAGAATGTGCGCAATAGGATCTTTGCCGCCCCGAGTGGGCATGCCCGCGGTTAGACGTAGCCATGTGATCAGTTTGCGCATACCATAACCTTCGATCTTGGGGAAGCCGTGGGTGATCTCCGCCACATAAGGCGCACCGCGGCTGTCCATCCAGATGATGGCATTGCCGATGGGCGCTCCCGTGGCATCCACCGCTACGGTGCCCGACCAGTGAGCGCTCACGCCAACGCCGGCAACGCGATCTTTGCGAAATCCGCTCTCTGCAAAGATTCGCCGCACATTGCGGGTGATGACAGCCCACCAGTCAGCGGGGTCCTGCTCGGCTTTGCCGCCGGGCCCGAAATGGGTGGGGGTGGCGTCTGCCTCGTTGACATAGGCCACGACTTTGCCATTGGGCGTGACCAGCCCCACCTTACACGCGGTGGTGCCCAGGTCGATGGCAAGGATGAGGGGATCAGAAGAAGTTGAAGTTGGCATGATTCACTATAAAAAGTGAGCGGTAGGCCGCCCTAAAAAGAAAACAGTAACATTATGCGCTTTCCAAACTAACACCGTCATGATCTTGACCGGACGACTCGTTTTTCAAGCGAAACCTGCATCTCAGAATAATAGCACTACAACTATTATACGCGAAAACAGCAGGCCCAAAAGCCAGGCCTGCTGTTTTCACGTCAAATAAGGCGTGAGGCGTCAATCAGCGAGCGCTAATCTCGTTTGAAGCTGCTATAATCGGGCGCCCGATAATGAGACGCGCCTCTCCCTTCGATTTCTAGCATGGCTCTCACCTTCATGGGCAAACCAAACAGTTTGATGAAACCTTCCGCGTCCTTCTGGTTATACACATCATCTTCATCAAATGTCACATAATCCTCACGATAGAGACTGAAGGGACTCTTACGTCCGACTAAAATCGAATTGCCCTTGTAGAGTTTGAACCGCACTGTGCCTGTCATATTTCGTTCTGTGCTTTGCACGAAGGCATCCAGAGCCTCGCGCAAGGGTGTGAACCACTGGCCATTGTAGACCAAATCGGCATAACGCAAACCCACCTGCTGCTTATAGTGCAGGGTGTCTCTATCTAACACCAACTGCTCTAACCCAGCATGCGCCTCGTAGAGCAACGCTCCTCCAGGCGTTTCGTAGACGCCGTGCGATTTCATACCTACCAGCCTGTTTTCTACCAGATCTATCCGCCCGATACCGTGACGGGCCGCCAAGCGGTTAAGCTCCGCCATCATTTCTACTGGTCCCATGGCAACGCCATTCAACCGCACCGGCAATCCCGACTTGAAGTCGATGGTCACATATTCAGGCTCATCGGGCGCGCTTTCGGGTGAGTTGGTCAGGGTGTACATCTCCTCCTCGGGTTCATTCCAGGGGTCTTCCAACAGCCCGCCTTCGTGGCTCATATGCCACAGATTGCGATCGCGACTGTAAATTGATTTCTCGGTCGCGGCCACAGGCACATTATGCGTCGCGGCGTAAGCCAACGCATCCTTACGCCCGCGAATATCCCACTCGCGCCACGGGGCGATGATTCTGAGTTTTGGATTCAACGCCATGACCGTCAACTCGAAGCGCACCTGATCATTCCCCTTGCCAGTGGCTCCATGTGCCACTGCATCTGCTCCTTCCAGCTCGGCAATCTCCACCATGCGTTTGGCAATGAGCGGACGGGCCATGCTTGTGCCCAACAAATATTTACGCTCATACACGGCCCCTGCCTGCATGGTCGGGAAAACATACTCGGTCAGGAATTCCTGGCGCAGATCTTCGATGTAGATCTTGCTGGCCCCAGATGCCAACGCTTTCTCCTCCAGGCCATCCAATTCCTCCTCCTGCCCCAGGTCTGCGCTAAAACAAATGACATCGCAGCCATAATTTTCTTTCAACCAAGGTACGATGACTGAGGTATCCAGACCGCCCGAATAGGCGAGCACCACTTTTTTGATTTTTGGTTTCTTAGGTGACATGAGTTTGCTCCTGCATAAAAGCGAGATAAGGTAATAGCTCAAACAAATCGATTGAAAAGACGACAACCACGAAGGTGCGCCTTGGAAAAAGCTTGAATGGTTGTCATCGGAATTTCCACATCAACGACATTGACATTAAAGCCATTTGCAGAACACCCAATAAAAAAACCACGATGAATACGCCATCGTGGTTGGTTGCGGGAGGAGTTCAGATGCAGACGCGAGTCAGGGGATCAGACTAAGGATCTGATCTCTTCCCGTTAGATGGTACGCCTGCGAAGGATGAACATGACTGCACTATACAGGAAATCTCGACATCTGTCAACTTATGGAAACGAGGAAGGGTGCGTTTCAAAACGGGGCGCTGTTTTGCATTGCTGGCCGGCTCAAGTCGGGCGCTTCAGGCCTTCGGCCTGGGGACGGACTCCGCCATCTGGAGCGCGCTATCTGAACGCCTTTCCCGACCTCCTCTCCCCGCCCGCCTCGGAACGGAGAGGAAGCAAAGTTGGAACAACGCCTGCAGTATTCGAATTCCCTCGGCCCGCGCTCCGTTAAGCGCATTTCTCCAAAATTGAAACGCACCCAAAGAGAAGGACAGGTTTTCGCAAAACAACGAAAACAGTAACCACTCGACCTCCGATCCCCCACTCCGACAATACTCCAGGATCAACTTTAGAATTGCAACGCGTCCATCAGAAGAAACCCGGCCATCGCTTGCGGTCCAGAGCTGGCTCCAACCTGCAAGACATCATGGCAAGCGCGGCAGATTGCCAACTCATCCTGCTGCATAAGCGCCAGGCGAAGGTGGTGCCAACGTTCGTCGAACTCACCATGGGCGGCATGCATCAACCAAGTCCAGCTGAGCCGCGTGGTCTTCACCCCCATGCCAGAAATCAATTCCCCCACCTGTACAACATCGGGCCAGGATGAATCCATCTGCAAACGAGCCATAACGCCTAACAGATAATCATCGCCAGCAGGCGTGAGTCCCGGCCCCACTCCCATCAGCAGAACGAGCCCCTGGCGCAAGGACTCCGTCTCAGAAGCCCACAGGCCGGAAGCCAACAGCATCGCACCTTTTTGCATCCGGGTCACGGTGTGTTGTTTCATCCCCGTCCAGCGCGACCGAAATGCCTTGTGCTTTTGGGCGCATGCTTGCAGAACATCCAGGGCGGATCGGGTAATGATGGTGGAAGCCAAATATGGATTCCACCCTTGAGCCCGCGACCAATCGATCCTGACATGCCCCAGCGCCAAACTTCGCCCCTGCCAGATGCCCTCAGCATGAAGCGGAATAAAATCGAAGCGAGCTGGCGTCTCTAAAACGATATGAAAGGGGCCATCACCGATACTTGGATTCACCACAGCTAACAGGTCTCCCGTTTCTGTCACAAAATTGATGACACTCCTATGCAACGACAACACCCGCACAAGCTGGGAAGGTGTCGACGAAGCGACGAGAGCAACGCTAAAGGAACGGGCCAAAAATAAACTCATGATATGATTGTATCCGCCAAACCTACCAAAGCAAAACCGCTCGCCCATGATAGGGTGCGTTTCAAAATGGGGGCAGGCATTGTAAAACCCGCCGGATTGCGAATCCGGCTCCGAAGCGGAGTACTAAGTCAAGTCTGCTTTGAGGGAAGAAGGCGGCGGTCGGCCCGACAGGCCGACTGAAGTCGGTCTCTATTGGCCTCTGGCCAACGGACGGCCTGCGCCGTCCCTTCACCAACCAGAGACGATCGACGGAGGTCGACCGCTGGCGCAAAGCGCCTGGAGAGTCCGAGTTTACTCGATGGTAAAGGCCACGGCCACAAGAGGATTTCCATCAAACTACAATTGACTGAGTAGGAGCTCCCCAGGGCGGATTCATAATCCGCCCGGTAAAACAAAAAAGCGCCCAACATTGAACCATGCCCAGACAATGGGTGCGGTTCAACATAGATGCATTCACTCGATGTAGACAGACTGAGGTTGTCGGGCCAGCGAGTCACAGACTCGTATGTGTACATTTTTGCTCTCCAGCCGGAACTGTGACTCGACGACATTGATAAACTGTCCCGAAATTGAAACACCCCCCATGATAGCGAAGCTTTCATCTGTCCTCAATCCAACAGGCATCACCCACGCCAGGAGGAAGTGTCCTAATGGGAAGACAATCTGTCTAATAATGCACTGGCGGAGTAAACTCAGTCCCCGCGAGAGCTTCGCGCCGACAATCGCCCTCCGGCGCCCCAGACGATGGAGGGCGTCCACCGGTCGCAGGCCCGAAGCTCCTCCCGACTTAAGTCGGCCAGGAACGCAAAAAAGCGCTCCCATTTTGAAACGCCCTCATACCAGGATTAGAGATTGACAAAATTGCGAAAAATATGATAATGTCCATTGACAATTGAATACATATTACATTCGCTCTCTGTCCCATCAACCCCCACTCAACCCAAGGAGGAGATGTCTCTATGAGCAAGCATCATCTGCGCAAATTGTTGGTCTTGTTGCTATTCGTCGCTCTGGCGGTGACGCTTGTCGCGTGCAGTCAACAAGCAGCGACAAAAGCACCCGCTGAGCCTACTAAAGCCATGGAGGAAAAGCCTGCAGAACAACCCACTGCAGCGCCAGCAGAGGAGAAGCCAGTAGAACAAGAAGTGGTTCTAGCCATCGAACATTTCAGCATCATCGAGGGGACGACATGGTCTGGGGCGCACGATCGAGCGGGTAAACGGATTGCCGAGAAATACCCCAACGTCAAATACATCTACCGTGAAGAAGTAGGTCCAGATAGCACAGTACCCTTTGCTGAGGAGCTTATCGCCGAGGGAGCGAACATCGTAGCAGGCAACGCTGAGTTCATGGGCCTGCCCCTGAAAGACATCGCTGATAAATATCCCGACGTCACCTTCGCCTCGGTGATTGCCAGCGACCTCACCACCAAGCCCAACTTCGTCCGCTACTTCCCCCGCCAATATCAAGCGCTCTACCTGGAAGGTCTGGTGGCCGCGGCCCTGACCAAGACCGGCAACATCGGCGTGGTTTCTGCCTTCCCGTCGGTGCAGGTCATTCGTCGCCAGGCTGGCTTCACCCTGGGCGTGCTGGATGGAGCCGAGTTGCTGAACAAGGACGTGAACATTTACGTGAAATACGTGGGCGACTGGTACAAACCCGATGAGGAAAGCGAGATCGCCAAGACCCTCATCGATCAGTATGATGTGGATGTGCTCACCCAGCAGTCTGACTCCGGTTCGCCGCTGGATGTGGCCACCAAGGCCGGCATCTGGTATGTGGGCAAGGATATGGACATCGTAGGCGAGTATGGCTGGTCCAGCACCGACACGGTGGCGATTTCCTTCGACACCCGCTGGGAAGTCATCTACGACAAGATGGTGCGGGCCAAGATGGAGGGCAATCCGCCCGAGACCATCATGTATCCTGGCATGGAGAGCACCTTCACCATGGCCGATGGCACGGTGGAGCCCACGGTTGACATCATGAACGACGGCAAGGTGGGCGTGGAC
>CAZYSY010000135.1:0-4958 GCA_964650295.1 uncultured Caldilineales bacterium
ACTACTAAGGTAGCCCGGCTAGAAACCACGAAGACACGAAGCCACAAAGGCACGAAGGAAAGAAAAAGCTTTGAAATTCTTGGTGTTCTTAGTGTCTTTGCGCCTTTGTGGTGATTGAAGTCGGGTACGTTAGTAGTTACCTTGATTTTTAGAATTGAGATGAAACCACAGAATGTCAAAATCTTCAAGAAATTGGCCAAGGAAGATGGCGCACCTCCCACCTGTAAGCGATATTTTTCGCGCCTTTGTGTGGGTCTATGGTATGATCCAATTGCCTTGAACCATTCAGGTTGCTTCAATCATGTTGCCAGATAAAAGGAAGCTCGAACAAATTTCACCCACTGCTGTCGTCGAATCCAATCTTGAAAAACTACTTGGTGATGATTTGGCTTTGGTTCGCAGCGCCATTCGCGAGATCACAACCACCAGTTATCCTCTGGTCAACGAGGTGTTGAGCGATGCTATGCCCGAACACCTGCCACGAGCCATCATCACATTAGGCGCCAGTCGGCTGGGGCATTCGCAGCAGCAGAAGCGGGTGAAACTGGCGGCGGCCATCGAATTGTTGCACCTGGCCACCACGATTCACGAATACATTCCTCGCGGTGATGTTGCGATTAACGAACAGAATCGAGTGTTGATGGGGTCAGCGATTTTAATCGGGGATTTTTGTTTTGGTCAGGCGTCGATTTTGGCCGCCGAGACCGGTAAACCAGAAGTCGTAGCCGCGTTTGCCGACGCCCTGGCCCGACTTGCTGAGGGACGCGTCAGAACACTTATTGAGATGCCGTCACAGCCATATGCCGATAGCGCGATTTTGTACGCGGCCGGAGCCGAGGTGGGAGCATTGCTGGTGGGGCTGCCTCGCCCTATTCGCTATGCCTTGCGCGAGGCGGCGGCCTCTTTTGGCGAGGTGCTGACCGATTCAGAAACATCCCTGGCCGAGGCTATTTTACATCTCGAGTCTTTGACCCGAGATCGCCCCGCGGCCAAATCGCTCACCAATTGGATGCGCACACATAGGCCGGTGTGATCAGGTCGGGCCCGACGCTGTCATGCCTTCGGAGCACAGATACTGCTCGGCAACGGTGGCTCCCTAGGAGGGTAACATCATTTCTGAGCGGTTGGGCATCTCCTGAAACATCAAAGCAAATCCGGTGCGGACCTCTCACCGGCGGGTTTCCTCCTCCTTGCTTTCAGTGGTAGACACCGACAAAAAAGCCCCGGGCCAAATAGTGACCAGGGGCTTTTGTATTTGATTCAATAGGAGCGAATCGCTGTTAGATTTCGTCGAGTGCGGCGTAGCCGGGGCCTTCGGCGAAGAAGGCGGCATTGGCCTCGATGTCTTTCTCATATTCCTCGGGCACGTCTTCCTCGGGGAAGATAGCGTCCACCGGGCATTCGGGCACGCAGGCGCCGCAATCGATGCAGGTGTCAGGATCGATATAGTACAGCGGCCATTCATCTTCGGGAATGCCAGGAACGATGCACTCGACGGGGCACACATCGACACAAGCGCCGTCACGGACACAGATTTCGGTGATTACATGAGTCATGAGCTCTACTCCTTTTTGTTCCGCCCGATCGCCGTTAATCGGGGGTTGAGATAGGTTTGAAGTATGGGTCAGAAAGAATGAGAAGCGAAATACAACCAGTTTGTAGCAGATAATCCGTCAAAGAGCAAATTTATCTCAACGGATTTTGAGACGCAATCTCCGCCAACTCGTTGCAGGGGTTTGCATGTGATTATTTAGCATATTCATTGGCGCTTCGTCAAGAAAAGCAGTTGTAATGGCGTGGCCGTGGACGATTATTCGCATGTTTGTGTAAGTGGGCGTGAAATCGCCCTGGACGAAGCGTTCTAGTATGATGCCATCGGCAGTTTCAGTCATTTGGAAACGGGTGAGTCGGAATTCGCCCGAGCGGTAGGCCAGGGTTTTGCCGTCATCCTCATACAACCATGATACGCCCGAGCCCGGAAAAAGTTCCAGCGTCAGAGCAGCATGTGGTTTTTCACCCACGAATTGCTGCACCTCGGTGACGGGCAACGTCGTCCCCGCCCGCACGAACAGGGGAACCATGCGCCAGGGCGTCTCTCGATGGATAGTCTGCCCGCCAGCCAGCCGCTCGTCCGTCCAAAAATCATACCATTCGCCCGCGGGCAGCAACACATCTCGGGCCGCCATGTTCTCCTCCAGGGCCGGAGCCACCAGCAGATGGTCTCCGAAAAGCCACTGATCGTCGGTGGCGAGAAAGGCCTCGTTGGTGGGATCTTCGAAGAACAGGGGACGCATCATGGGCGCGCCATACGATGCGTGCTGCCAGAATAAAGTGTAGATGTAGGGAAGCAATTTGTAGCGTAGCTCGATGTATTGGCGGGAGATGGCCTCCACCTCCGGACCGTAACGCCACGGCTCCTGCCAGGGCGAGCCTTTGACTGTATGCGTCCGGAAGAAAGGGTTGAATACAGCCATGCTCAGCCAACGGACAAAGAGCTCGGGCGTGGGGGCGCCCTCGAAACCGCCCACATCGGAGCCACTAAAAGCCAGGCCCGAAAGTCCCAGATTCATCAGCATCGCGGGCGTGATGCGCAAATCCTCCCAGGTGCTGCGATTGTCTCCCGTCCACGAACTGGCGTAGCGTTGGGTCCCGGCATAGGCCGAGCGGGTGAAAACCCAGTTGCGTTGCTCCGGGCGGATGGCGTCCAACGCCTCGCGGGTGGCCCGCACCATCTGCATGCCATAGGCTGCATGCACCTGCCAGTGGGCGGCCCCTCGGCCTTCCAGATCATGTTGCACTGCAGGGGGAAAGGTGGCGTGACCGAAGATAGTTGGCTCGTTCATGTCGTTCCAAAAGCCATCGAAACCCACATCCACCAGACGCGCATACCACTTTTGCCACCATTGGCGCACCCGCGGATGGGTGAAATCGGGGAAGTAGCATTCGCCCGGCCACACCGGCCCATGAAACAACTTGCCATCGGGCAATTTGCAGAAGACATCCTCTTGCACACCGTTCGCACACACGTCGTAGTTCGGGTCCACCTTGATGCCAGGATCGATCATGCCCACAGTCTTAAAACCATCCGCGTGCAGGTCTGCAATAAGCCCGGCTGGATCAGGAAACGCCTTCCGATTCCAGGTAAAGCAGCGGAAGCCATCCATGTAGTCGATATCGAAATGGATGGCGTCGCAGGGGATGCGGCGCTGCCGGAAATTTGCTGCAATCTCCCGCACGATATCCTCAGTCTCATAACTCCACC
Source organism: uncultured Caldilineales bacterium (assembly GCA_964650295.1). Lineage (GTDB taxonomy): Bacteria > Chloroflexota > Anaerolineae > J102 > J102 > M2005. The sequence goes on from CAZYSY010000135.1 coordinate 3,263, forward strand.
GCGATTGATGATAGCCCAGCACCCACAACGGCGGTAGCGAGGCATGACCGGTGAGATCCGCGTAGCGGGCCAGCACCTGCGCTGGCTCCGGCCCGAAGATGATATCCAGGCGCAGTTCATCGCCCATCACCTGGTAGTCGACGCGGCCATCGGGCCGCAACGTCAACTCGCCATCGCTCATTCGATCCAGCAGCAGGCCAAACGCCCGGCCCCCTTGCACGCCCAGCAGGAAGGGGATGTTGATATAGAGAGGATCGTCGCCTGGCGCGTAGCCTTCGGGGTCTCGGGTGGTGAGACCATACGTACGGCGCTCAAGGGCCAGATGAAACGCCCGTTCGCCCAGACCATACCACCAGACGCCATCGTCGAATTTCTGTGAAAAGACCACGCCATGTTGATCCCAACCCAGCCTTTCGGTTCCCGCGCCCAGCGCCTGACCCGACCCATCTTTGAACTTGAAGCCGAACGGCGATTTGCTGATGATCAAGGTCGCGTGGTCTGTGTGGATGGATATCTGACCATCTCCTTCTCGCCAATGCCAGGAGGTGGGTTGCGCCGCAGCGGGCAGCGTGGCGTAAGAGAAGTATTCGGGCATCGCATCGCTGGCGCTCACCCGAATGCGTAGCATATGCGGGGTGATAACCTGCACCGTGCAAATGGCATGATCCAACCAAAGCATCAGACCATCATCGACTTCATCCACCTGCACAACATCGCCAGCATCCACTGGATGTTTTGGCGAACCGGCGCCGCCAAAACGTCGCTCCCACAACCAGGCGCGGGGTTTATAGAGCATCGTGCGGGCGGCGTTGGCGAATCCCACATTGCGGATGCCGCGATAGGCGTAATCGATGAGCTGCGATGAATGGCGCAAGCGATTGACAATGGGTCTCATAATGGCTCCTGAAGATAAGCGATGTGCAAGCTGCCAGCTGAATGACCATCAGCAGAGCCGCCAGAGGAAGAAATGAAAAAGTAATGGTTATTTTTTGACTGATGGTTGCATTCAGGCTTGTTGTTATGATGCGCTCTCGATTTATTTGACGATAGAGGATAGACGATGGACAACGAAAAACGCGGCATCGCGATTTGGCGATGTGAACCTTCGCTCGTCCCGGAACCATCGTCCCTGAGTGTTGATAGGAGCCATTCACTTACTCCCGATGGCGTCCGTTGAATTCGAATCACTACCAACGAAAGCAGTTGTTCGATGCGTTATTTCTCGATTGGCGCGTGGGTGTGGTTGAATGGAAACGATCGGATCAAGCCTCTCATTCTAACACAGCAAATCCAGATTCGGAGGGAACATTATGACGCTCAGCAATTTCAAATTTGAGAAAAACCAGTCAAGAACCATAGATTTTAGACCTTCCCGACTCATTTTATCCCCCTCCCGGGCCAGCCCTTCATGGACAAAGCTTTTGGGCGACCGGTGGCTCCTTCCCCAGCAAGGCGGCAGCCGAAGCAGAGAGGACTAGTACTCAGTCAAATGTAGTTTGATGAAAATCCTCTTGTGGCCGTGGCCTTTACCATCGAATAAACTCAGACTCTCCAAGCGCTTTGCGCCAGCGGTCGCCCGCGGCGATCTTCGTCCATATTCGCCAATATGCGTAGGTGCGTTTTCTCGAGTTTCAAATGTGCACCACATCATGCAAGCGTGCTGCATGGATGCGCTATTTCATCAGTCCGGGCAGAC
>CAZYSY010000136.1:0-2729 GCA_964650295.1 uncultured Caldilineales bacterium
TGGCTCCGGGGCAAGACGGTGAATCTGAAGGATATTGCTGACGCTGCGGTGCATCGTTCGCCTGTGGTGGAGCACATGGTGGTGGTCAAGCGCACGGGGCAGGAGGTGAATATGGAACAGGGCCGTGATTACTGGTATCATGATCTCGCCCGCTTGCCCATTGCCTCCACCAGGGCCGAGACTGAGATCATGGACGCGGAAGACCCGCTGTTCATCCTCTACACCTCGGGCACCACGGGCAAGCCCAAGGGCGTGTTGCATACCCATGGCGGGTATCAGGTGTACACCAGCACCACCCTCAAATGGGTTTTTGATCTGAAGGATGATGACCGCTGGTGGTGTGCGGCCGATCCGGGCTGGATTACCGGGCATAGCTACATCGTATATGCGCCGCTGATTCTGGGCGCAACCAGTTTCATGTATGAGGGCGCGCCCAACTATCCCTACCCCGACCGCTGGTGGAAGATGATCGAACGTTATGGCATCACCGTCTTCTACACCGCTCCCACTGCAATTCGCGGGCTCATGCGCTTTGGCGACGCCTGGCCCGGACGTCGCGATCTTAGCTCGCTGCGCCTGTTGGGCTCGGTGGGCGAGCCCATCAACCCCGAGGCCTGGCGTTGGTATTATCGGGTCATCGGCAAAGAAAAATGCCCCATCATGGACACCTGGTGGCAAACGGAAACGGGCGGTTTTATGATCACGCCCGTGCCCTCCTTCCCCCTCAAACCGGGCTCCGCCACCAAGCCCTTCCCGGGCATCGATGCGGAGATCGTGGACGAGGAAGGCGATCCGGTCAAGGCCAATGAAGATGGCTATCTGGTCATCAAGAAGCCGTGGCCCGGCATGGCTCGCACTATCTGGGGCGATCCCGATCGCTATGTCGCACAGTATTGGGAACGGTACAAAGAGAAAGGCTACTATCTGACAGGCGACTCCGCGCGCATGGATGAAGACGGCTATTTCTGGATCATCGGCCGCATTGATGACGTGATCAAGGTCAGCGGCTATCGCCTGGGCACAGCCGAGATCGAGAGCGCGTTGGTCAGCCACCCGGCTGTGGCCGAGGCCGCGTGCATCGGCATTCCTGACGAGCTCAAGGGCAATGTCATCTGGGCTTATGTCATTTTGCGCCAGGGTTACGAAGGTTCGGATAAACTGGTGGATGAGTTGAAGCAGCACGTGCGCCACGAGACGGGCCCTATCACCGTGCCTGCCAAGATTTTCTTTGTAGATAGCCTGCCCAAAACCCGCTCGGGCAAGATCATGCGCCGGGTGCTCAAAGCAAAAGCGCTGGGCAAAGATGTGGGCGATACTTCCACTCTGGCGTCCTGATTTCACATCTCCCGACCATCCCTCCATTTCCCATGCAGGCCCTCCGTTTTTTCGGAGGGCTATTTTTTGCATTTTTTTGCGACTTCGGTTACAGTGCTGACCGTTTTGCCTCCATCTTTTCTTTCATCTTCTCGACAGGTGTGTCATGTTCAAAATCTTCAATCGCGTTCAGCGTCCCGAACCTGAAGTACTGGCCAAGTGGGGCCGGAATGAGGAATGTTGGTGCGGCAGTGGTAAGAAGTACAAGCATTGCCACATGCCCAAAGACTTCCCCAAGAAATAATCACTCAGGTGAGTGCGTTTCAAAATAGGGGCGTTTCAGGTTGACAACCATCGCCGCTTAGGACGCCCTGAGGTGACATAGAAACGCTTCCACCATCAGAGACCGGCTTTGGGCCGGTTTTCCTCTTTGCGCCCCTGTCTAACAACCTCCACCCGACCATCTTCTACGCTCACCCAGTCGCCGGTATGAATCTGGTCGATATCGATAAGATCGACCATGGGGATATCGGCAATGATCGCTCCCACCGCGGTGATGGCTTCAGATGTAGCGTTAACCATGGCTCGAGGCGCAACACCGTTGCGGGCCAGACGCAAAATGGTGTAAGAGCCCACCGTGGAGCCTTTGCCATGAGGAAATACAAGGATTTTATCCGCGATGCTTTGTCCCTTTAGCGGGTGATTTTGGTCGAGGATGACGCCTGTTTCAGGATCGACGCCACCGAGAAAACCAATAGGCGCGGGACTGACCAGGGCTTCGCCCTGCGCTTGGCCTGCGCGCACAACGCGACCGTTAAGAATGATTGGTCTCATGGAAGGATGAACGGAGGATGATCTACGGAGGGAAATGGGGAAATGGAGCTTGCAACGAGATTGTAGCCCACGGCGCTCAAACATGATCTCTCGTAAGATCTCAACATGCGCCAAGAAGGATGTTGTTTCTTGGTAATGGTACAGGTAGCGAGTAACTACATTCAACTCTTTGCGGTCAATGAGGGAGGCCTGGATCGTTGCGTTTCTTCTTTCTTTGCGGCCTGGCGGCTTGGCATAAGCCGCCTTCTTGATTCTTGCTTGTCCAGGTAAGGATAACGGTACACGGTTTGATCGTTTGCGTCAAGTTTGGCGAATGCGGGGGGTGCGTTTCAATTTGGGGGCGCTTTTATTTTTGGGCCGGGCGGATTACGAATCCGCCCTGGGGAGCTCCGCTCCGGAGCCGGATTCGCAATCCGGCGGGTTTGGCAATGTCTGCCCCAACGTAACTACTAACGTACCTGACTTCAATCACCACAAAGGCACAAAGACACTAAGAACACCAAGAATTTCAAAGCTTTTTCTTTTCTTCGTGCCTTTGTGGCTTCGTGTCTTCGTGGTTTCTAGCCGGGCTACCTTAGTAG
>CAZYSY010000137.1:0-3340 GCA_964650295.1 uncultured Caldilineales bacterium
CCATTTTGAAATCCCTGAATATAATCCATATTGTCAAATCCACGCTCTTTGTCCAGCGGTGGGCCGAGCTTCTCTCGCATCTCGGGATGGCTGCACCACAGCCCCCCAAAGCCTCGAATGACGTTGGGATCGCATGTCACGTCTGGCATTCCGTTTTTCCATGGGTCTTCTGATTCACGGTAAAACTCCCAAGTTCCAGAATTCTGCCCATAGGTAATAACATACAATTTAGCCTGTTGAGACCAAAACATGTGTCCGTTTTGGAAGGGCTGTTCTGCAAAGAGGCCACTTAGTGGTTGTACTCGCACGGAACAGCCTAACCGATCTTTGTAACGTAGCCAGAGATTGCGGAAAACGCCTTGTGGTTCAATGCATGGCACAGAGATTGTTGGTTTTTTTGTAGGGGTAGGCAAGGGTGTTGCCGTAGGAGGGATTGGGGTAGGTAAGGGTGTTGATGAGGGACTCAATTCTCTCCCAGCAATTTTCAATGGAGAATCTGAAAGCATGACTGTATACACGATTTCCATGTTTCCATCAGTCGTTTTATGTTCATGTTTTCCAACACTCCAATTGTTTTCTTCATAAAGATAAACACCATCTTCAGCAATAATGTCCTGCTCCTTGACCCAATCATACCAATAGTCAGCGCCAGAAGAGATTGCCATACTTGCAAGGGAAATACCACCGCCGCCTGATGCGGTTACTATTCCTTCAAGCAATGGGAGCCCCCAATCTAAAAAGAGTCTGAATGTTAGATCAGCACCTGGAGGGGGATTATCGTTGTCTATTCCGATGAAGTGAACATAAATTTTATTATTCAAGAATGCTTTGTCTACGCTGATACCATATTCGCTGTTTAGCTCTAGTGGCCGATTTGTACGAATTTGGTATGTTCCCTGCCCTGGTAGTAAAAGTTTTGCCGAAGAGCCCGATTGATTCACCACGAGTAGTCCTAACTGAAATTCACCGACGTCATTTAGATCGCCAACATCTTTCAAAATCGTTACCTTCTGTATAGAAATGGTAAGATATTTCCCCGATGCTGTTGGAGTGTTAAGTTGGGGTGACGATGCGGATGACGAAGAAGATGCTGACGTAGAAGGCACATCTCGGTAAATAATTTCTGGTGTAGGCTCGCTACATGCAGATAGCATCACTACTAGTATAACTGAAAGAAAAACAAATCTAATGCAACACTGCAGCATCAGTTGAGATCCTTTGGACAAAGAAGAAAGATGAGTCATTATTTCAATACGCCCAATCTTCATACGCCAGGGGGGCGGCATTGAGGAGATCCCGGTAGTTGCGCCAGTTTGGCATGAATTGGGTCATCAGCGCCTGAAAGCGATCGTTGTGATGGCGCTCCAACAGGTGCACCATCTCATGCACCAGCACATATTCCAGACACGCCGGCGGTTTTTTCACCAGCTCCAGGTTGAGCCAGATGCGGCGGGCCTCGATGTTGCAGGAACCCCATCGGGTTTTCATGCGCTTGACGCCCCATTCCGCCACATCCACGCCGATGACGGGCTCCCATTTGGCGATCAGAGGTGGAATCTGCTCCTTGAGCCGGGCCCGATACCAGGCGTAAAGCACGGCCTCCCGTTTGTCGCGGTCACTGCCAGGCCGCACCCGCAGGAGCATGGTGCGATGGTTGAGAATCTGCACGTCGGGCGGGGCGTCTTCTTCGACGACCTGGAGCAGGTAACGCTGTCCCTGGTAGTAGTGGCTTTCGCCGCTGACCATTTCCCGCTGGGATTGGCGGGGCTGATCGCGAAAACGCTGCTGCTGGCGGCGAATCCAGCTCAGTTTGTTGATGACCGCCAGGCGGATGGCCTCTTCGCCCATATATTCGGGCGCGGACACCCGCACACGGCCATCCGGGGGATGCACCGCCAGATGCAGGTTCTTGATGGGCTTGCGCTGCACCTCCACCTGCAGCCCCTGCACATCCATGACAAATCGATCAATACTCATGCTGCTCGATCACGATATCGAAGATGAAATCGACTGCCCGGATCAGGGCTTGTTCCTGATCGTCGCGATATTCTGGTGGGATTTCGGCCAGTATGCTCTCGGGAATGTTCCGCTTCCGAAGCGCCTGGGCAATGGCCCGTTTGATTTGCCTCTCCTTGATCACATTGCCCCGCCAGCTATCCTCTCGGGCAATCTGAATGGCGGCGTCGATTTTCAGAGCCAAATCCGCGTCCTGACCGAGATTGTCATAGAGCGCCCGCTGTGCAGGTGTGCGCAGGTCGGAGGGATACTCACCCGAGGTCTCCGGCCGTTTCACCTGTCGGGCCAGCTCTTGCAAACGCTTGAGATACTCCTCATAGGCCAGGGCTTGCTCGCGGCGCTGGGCGATGAGCTCATCCAGCAGCGTGGACATTTTCTCGTAGTATTTGGGATTGACCGGCTGCTCATCCACGATGATGCGGCGGATGTTGTTCTCGATGGCCTCGGTCATGGCTTCGGGTTGGCGCAGGCCCGGCGGCAAGACCGGCTCCAGGCCAGCCAGCCCGCCCTCGATGAACAGATCCACCAGGCCCTGTTCCTCGAACTGGGCGATGACCCGGCTTTCATCAGCCTGAATGTAATTGTCAAGCAGATGGCGCATGGCGGGCTCGTACTGCTTCAAATCCACATAATCTCCGCTGGCCAGCTCCACCTCCTTGCGGACAGCTTCATATTTTTTGACTTCCTGGTGGATGCGTTGAGCTTCTTCCGGCGTGTAGCCTGCCTCCTCCATCTCGTTGGCCAGATTGGCATAGGCCCGCACCAGCGCCCGCACTGCCTTGTAGAGGAATACGCGGCGCTGCTCGTTGCGTTTGATGGCTTCCTTGTCGCCCGTATCCTCGGCCACGAAGTAGTGCAGAAACGCCGCAGTATCCCGCGGGGGCGCGACGGGCTCGCAGATGGCCCGCACCTGCTCCAGCGCCTCTTCCAGACGCTCGCGGCCCTTCTCCAGGCGGTTGGTGAGCAAGCCCTCCACGTCCTCCTTGTCGAAATCCTCGAACGCACCGCCTGTGTAATCGTACACCGCGCTCTGCAGCGACTGGAATAGATCACGGTAATCGATGATGAACCCGTATTCCTTGTCCTCGGTGTGCAGACGGTTGACGCGGCAGATGGCCTGAAACAGGCCGTGATCCCGCATGGGCTTGTCGATGTAGAGATAGGTGGCCGGGGGCGCGTCGAAACCGGTGAGCAGCTTGTCGACGACGATGAGAAGCTTCATCTGGCCCGGCTTGTGGATGAACAAATCCTTTACCTTCTGCTCAAATTCTTCCACCCGGTACATCGCTGTGGAAGGGTCCTGGCCGAAGAAATCCCCCAACAT
>CAZYSY010000138.1:0-6325 GCA_964650295.1 uncultured Caldilineales bacterium
GAGATGGTGATGCCTGGCGACAACGTGAACATGGAAGTGGAACTGATTTCGCCTGTGGCGTTAGAAGTGGGCTCCCGCTTCGCCATCCGTGAAGGCGGCCGTACCGTGGGCGCTGGCGTCATCACCGAGATCATCGAGTAAGACGTTTCTTTCATTTGCTCAATCACTTCTGCCGGGGAGCAAGGAATAGCGCCTTGCTCCCCATTCAGGCTTTTATCCCTAAAAAGAGGTAAGTCACACTGTGGCTAAAAAAGGAAATCGCGTGCTTGTCACATTGGCCTGCACCGAATGCAAAGAACGGAATTATCTCACAAGCAAAAATCGGCGCAATCAAACCGGGCGATTGGAAATGAAAAAATACTGCCCGCGTTGTCGTCGTCACACCTTGCATCGCGAGACAAAATAAGGTATCCTATAAAATCGGGCTGCGATGAACAGTCTCGGCCTGATCATCAAAGGCGAGTAGCTCAACTTGGCAGAGCGGCGGTCTCCAAAACCGCAGGTTGCGGGTTCAAGTCCTGCCTCGCCTGTTCTTGATGGCTAAGACACCGCTTGGGAATCCGGGCGGTGTCTTAAACCGTCAGGGAGTTTCAGCATCGGTCATCTTTCTTTATAAGGAGCCAGCCGTTCATGGCAAAATCGAAAAATGAGGCTTCTGCCAAAAGCGTTAACCCGGTCGTCAAATATCTGCGCGAAACCCGTGCGGAAATCACCAAGGTCACCTGGCCCACCCGGGAGGAATGGATTCGCCTAAGCGGCATTGTTCTGGCCGTTACGGTAGCTATGGCGCTGATCTTGGGCATTACAGACGCTGTGGCCGCGCAATTCATGAATCTGATTCTATATCGTTGATTTTTGGCGACCTCCCCATTATTCCCCAGATAAACTCGTGACTGACCAATCCCGGCAAAACCAAGAGCCCGAAAAAGAATTTGATATGGCAGATGCTTCCCCCCCGGACGATGTATGGACAGATGATCCATCGGATGCTGGGGATATGGGAGCTGTGCAGGATGGACGCGAGTGGTATGTCGTGCATTGCTACTCGGGCATGGAATCACGCGTCAAGAGAAATCTTGAGCACCGGATTGAATCCATGAGCATGGGAGACCGCATATTCGCCGTTGTTGTTCCCACAGAAGAACAAATCGAGCTCAAGGATGGCGAGCGCCGCGTTGTAGAACGTCGTGTTTTCCCCGGCTACATTCTGGTGCAAATGATCCTGGATGACGATAGCTGGTCGGTGGTGCGGAATACGCCTGGCGTCACTGGATTTGTCGGGATTGGTAACCGCCCAACTCCCCTCAGCTCCGCCGAAGTTGATCATATTATGAGCCGCATCGAGGCCAGTCAGCCTCGGGTTCAGGTTGATTTCAAGCCCGGCGACAAAGTGCGTATCACCGAAGGCGCTTTTGCCGACTTTCATGGCACGGTTGAGGATATCGATATCGAGCGAGGCAAGGTTCGCATTCTGGTTTCCATCTTCGGCCGCGAAACCCCCGTTGAGGTGGACTTCCTGCAAGTTGAAAAATCATAACATCGAAGATTGAAGATTGATGAGCGGCGTCGGCATAACGATTCTAGTTCACCATATATCTTCAATCATGCATCTTTTATTCTTGGAGCACTCATGGCTAAGAAAGTCAAAGCAGTCATAACTCTACAACTCCCCGCTGGCAAGGCCACCCCTGCCCCTCCTGTCGGCCCAGCCCTGGGGCAGCATGGAATCAATATTGTGGGCTTTTGTAAGGAATACAATGCCCGCACCAGCACGATGATTGGCAATATCGTGCCTGCACAAATCACCGTCTATTCCGACGGTTCCTTCACCTTCATCACCAAGACGCCACCAGCGTCCGACTTACTGAAAAAGGCCGCGGGCGTATCTAAAGGCGCGGGTAATCCACTGACGGACCGCGTGGGTAAGGTGACTCGGGCCCAGGTCAAAGAGATTGCCGAGACCAAGATGAAGGATTTGAATGCAGTGGACATCGAAGGCGCTATGCGTCAAATCGAAGGCACTGCTCGCAGCATGGGCATCGAGGTCGTTGAAGGTTAATCAATCCATGACTGATGATTAAACTTGCAACCTGACACAAATTTTATGCCCAGTTTCCCACCAATTGAAGTCAGGACTGAGGGCCACCGGCCGTCTGTCAGCCTGCGCTGAAAACCGAATTCATTCGGACAATGACGGCGGACAAAGCCAATTTGTGTCAGATTACTCAATGATTAAAGAAAAAAAGACGGTGCGACTTCCAATAAGCATACGCCAAAACACACCTTCTTCAATCCTTAGTCATTAATCTTCAATCTTTTTTATTCATTTGTGGCAGGACGTTGGAAAATACGTTCGTTATGACCACGGAGGTTTCAAATGCCAAAACACGGTAAGAATTACAAAATCGTCGCGTCCCAACTGGAGGACAAACTTTACACCCCAGAAGAAGCCTTAACCTTCTTCAAAAAACATCCCACCGCCAAGTTCGACGAGACCATGGAAGTGCACATGCGTCTGGGCGTTGATCCCCGTCATGCCGACCAGATGGTGCGCGGCGTGGTGGTGCTGCCACGGGGCACAGGCAAACAAACCCGCATCCTGGTCTTTGCCGATGGCGAAGCCGCACAGATTGCAGAGGAGGCGGGCGCTGATTATGTGGGATTGGATGAATTGGTGCAAAAAATCCAGGGGGGCTGGCTCGATTTTGACATGGCCATTGCGATTCCCCAGGTGATGAGCAAAGTAGGACGCTTGGGTCGGGTGTTGGGGCCGCGAGGGCTCATGCCCAGCCCCAAAGCGGGCACCATCGTCCAGCCCGGCGAGTTGAAGCGCGTCATCGACGAGGCCCGCAAAGGTCGCGTAAGCTACCGCGTCGATCGCACCGGCAATCTCCACATCCCCTTTGGCAAACGCAGCTTCGAGGTGGAGGCTCTGCTGGAAAACCTGGGCGCCGTCATCGATTCGGTTGTTCGCGCCAAGCCTGCCTCCGCCAAAGGCGCATACATCCGCAAGGCGGTGATCGCCCCCACCATGGGGCCGGGCGCAAAGATCGATATCCCCGCCCTCACCGCCCTGCGCACGATTGTGGCATAACATCTTCACCCCCAATTCACGTCATACTAATCAAATAGCCTTACGTCGATGACAGCAGGCGTCTTTCCTGACTTAATTTCCTGCCGAGGCGAAGCCAAACCAGTCTGAAATTCCTCTGACTGCAATGCGCCTTCGCGTCGGCCCGATGCGAAGGCTTTTTTATATAAAATTCAGGCAAAGGAGGTGATATCACTTGCCAATCACAAGAGCACGTAAACAGGAACTGATCGATTCTTACAAAGAAATGATCAACGAAAGCCACGCGGTGGTGCTGGCCCAGTATCTCGGCATCAGCGTGCAGGAGATGGAAAGCCTGCGCCGCGGTTTGCGAGAAGCTGGCGCCCGCATCGTGGTGGCCAAGAAGACTCTGATGAAGCGAGCCATGAATGAGCTCGACCGTCCCATTCCCGAAGACGCGTTCATCGGCCCGGTGGGATTCGTATTCCTGGGCGAAGACATCGGCGCCGGGGCCAAGGCGCTCAAGACCTTCACCAAGGAAGTAGGCAAAGAACGATTCATCGTCACCGGCGGCATCCTGGGTGAGACCATCCTGGACGCCGCGGCAGCCACATCGCTGGCCGACCTGCCCACCAAAGATGTCATGCGCGCTTCCCTCATCAGCGCCATTGTGGCTCCGATGACCTCTTTGCTGGCCGCGATCTCCGCGCCTCAGCGCGACATCGTTGGAATTTTGCAGGCCCGCATTGACAAAGAAGGCGGCGAAGCCGCCGAGGCTGCTTGATCCCCTATCTCGTTCATTCAACATCAACCAATCAACTATAAAAACAAGGAGAATGTACCCATGGCAGATCTAGAAAAACTGTACGAAGAACTCAGCGCACTGACCTTACTGGAGGCCGCTGAGCTGAAAAAGATGCTCGAAGACCGCTGGGGCGTCACTGCAGCCGCCCCTGTCGCTGTTGCCGGCATGATGCCTGGTGCTGCTGGTGGAGCCGAAGAGGCCGAAGAAGAAAAGACGGAATTCGATGTGGTGCTGAAAGATCACGGCCCCAAGAAGATTCAGGTCATCAAGGCCGTGCGCGCACTCACCAACCTGGGCCTCAAGGAAGCCAAGGCAGTGGTCGAAGACACCCCCTCCACCATCCTCGAAGCTGTTAGCAAAGAGGTGGCCGAGGAAGCCAAGGCCAAGCTGGAAGGCGAAGGCGCAGTCGTCGAGATCAAGTAAGGCCCCAAAATCTTGTATCGAAAAACTCCTCGTTCCGGGCATCCGGCGGGGAGTTTTTTTGTGGGAAAGATCGAATGCCCTCTGGCATGATGAATGAGTATGACGATGTCAGAGCGAATTTTCTGATAGGCAATTACTCTCTCCCGCGGCGTCGGCGTCCCCGACGGCGTTCCCGGCGTTCGCTTTGGGTAGGCGATGCAGGGGGTTGGGGTAGTTCGAACTTGAATTCGGGGATTGGCTGGGTAAGCAGGGCCTCACGCATTGCCTTGATATGTTCGGGGGTACTGCCGCAGCATGCCCCAATGATATCCACGCCCATGCCCGCCAGATCCAATGCCAATTCCGCCATCACCTCAGGCGTACCGTCGTAGTGAATATGGCCGTGATCATAATGGGGCAGACCTGCATTGCTTTGCGCCATGATATAAACGCCCTCGGGTCGCACCGCCACCATCTCCTGGATAGCGCGGCGGGTTTCGTCGGGGCCGTTGCCACAATTGGCGCCGATGATCTTCACGCCAAATGCAGCCAATTCTTGCACTGCCTGCGCCGGACTCACGCCCATCATAGTGCGATAATTGGTATCGAAGGTGAGCGTGGTGGCGATAGGCAAGTTGCAGACCTGGCGGCAGCCCTCCACCGCGGCCTTCACTTCTTGCAGATCGCTCATGGTCTCGATGAGAAAAAAATCTACGCCGCCCTCGGCCAGAGCCGCGGCCTGCTCGGCAAAGGCTTCCACCGCGGCCTCATAGGTTAGTTCCCCCAGGGGGTGCATAAGTTCACCCGTTGGTCCCATGGAACCTGCCACCAGCACTGCATCACCCGCTACCTCGCGGGCCAAGAGAGCCCCTGCTTTGTTCAATTCATGCACTCGATCCTGCAGGTGGTGCAATATCAGACGATAGCGCGTGCCGCCAAAGGTGTTGGTCTCGATGATCTGCGAGCCTGCATCTACATAGCTCTGGTAAATTTGGCGGATGATGTCTGGACGTTCGACATTCCACAACTCGGGCGCGCCGCCGGTGGTCAGCCCCATCTGTTGCAGCATGGTGCCCATCGCTCCGTCACCAACGACAAAGGGATTGGTTTCGATTAACTTGAAGAGATCGCGTGGCATAAATAACTCCGTAGGAGAGAGATTAAACAGGATTGTAGATCAACCAACAGGGTTTGCATTATTTCTTCATGTCTGTATTGGCCACACATCTCTCATGATTGGATAAAGATGCGTGAATGGATACAGAAACATCAGCTATTCATCCTGATCTAGATTCATCAAATCAAGGTTGATCCATAGGTTAATCGTTTCGGCTGAAGGAGGAGGAAAAGGAGCCTGACGGAAGAAGAGCCAACGAATGGCGTCATTGGTGGATGCCAGATGCGTTACGCCCCAGCTGGAGAGTGGAGCAAAAGTCTGCCCGGCGTAATCTTCTCCCAAGACTAATTCCAAATCGGAGGGAGCAATAATCACAGAAGATGGCGATTGCAAATTTACGCCATCGGTCATGCGAAATTGCTCCGCCCGGCGCAAATACCACTGGATGATAGCATCAGACTGGCTGCCTGGGATGAGAACAATCTCCTCAGCCCAGCGGTCTCCAGTAACATGTTGGCTGATATCACCGTAAGTGCGTACCAAATCTTTGGCGTCGGGCAGCGTTTCAAGAGGATAGACCCGGGCCAGGGTGGGTAAAGTGGCGTTGAAGGCCAGTTGCCACATCATGCTGACGCTAAAGAGTAAGGTGAGAATACCCCCGGCAATAAGAAGCCCACCTCGCACTTCCCGCCATCCCATAAACCAGATAAACACACCTATTGACAGGATCCCCATCAACAGGGTGATGAGGAACAAGAATAGCTGATCGAAACTGCCGCTTCGGGCAAAGGAGATCAGGGCGTAGGCAGAGAGGAAGGCCAGCAGGATGAGGACGATGATGAACAGGGTCTCCTCCAGGCTGTGGATGTGAAATGCGTCCTGGCGGGCCAGGTGTACGAGCCACGCGGCTGTGGGTAAAGCCAGGAAGAATGCAGCGGCAGCGCGGCTG
>CAZYSY010000139.1:0-2961 GCA_964650295.1 uncultured Caldilineales bacterium
AACGGCTTTTGGACCGCGGTTACACGCCCGATCTGCCCAGCTTCGGCAGCCTGGGCTATCGCGAGGTGGCCGCGTATCTGGCCGGGGAGTGTGATTTGGAGGAGGCGAAGGCGCGCATCCGTAAGGCCACACGCAACTTTATCCGCCGACAATACAATTGGTTTCGTCTCAGCAATCCCGACATCCACTGGTTCGATCTGGAGGAAGTCGGGCCAAAAGAGATTCTGGATGGGTTGATGCAGGCTATGAATGGCTAACCACGCACGCATTTCAGCTGTCTAGTACTGACGTTAGGACGAATAGCGTCTGGGGAAAGGTGATTTTCGGCAGGGGGGCTTGTCTACATCAAATACACATCGGTCGCCGACGCGGACAAGCCAACCAGGAGAGAAGCCACGCCCCAACCGGTTTTTGGCGCTTCGCACCTCGGCCTATTTTCAAAGTGGCGCCTTCCCGGATACCGGAAAAAGTTCGCGGTCAGCGTTGATCTATACAGATACAGTTGGACTGGTGGCGCTCTAACCGAGGGGCCTGTGAATTTTTTCGTGGCTGTGCATCAAAAGTAGGCTATGACATTGACAATGATGGACGTCGCCAGATTGCTGTCAACAGAAAGCGTGATCACGTAATGGTTTACCCCATGTTTTTCACTTTGGCAGGAGGTTTCGATCATGCCATCAAGAGGCTTTACGTTCGAGAGACTCTTGGCTGATCTGGCTGACAAACAGCCAGGTTGGACCGCAGAGCGAAATGAATTCACAGAGATGCCAAAGGCAGAGCTGAAAAAACGCTTGGGATATGTGCCCGGTCCTGATGAGCCATCTCTGGAAGATCAGGAAGCCATGGCCCGGGCCAATTTACAGCTGTTCGAGGCGGTTCTGGCGGCTCCTACCTTTGCCGAGACAGCTGCATATCCTGCTGCCTTTGACAATCGCAACTACAACGGACACAATTTCGTGACGCCAGTGCGAGATCAGGGCGGGTGCGGCTCGTGCGTGGCTTTCGGCGTCGCCGCCACAGCCGAGGCCCGGATGCGTCGAGAGCGCAACAACCCGAACCTGAACATCGATTTTTCTGAAGCGCATCTCTTCTATTGCCATGCTCGCAGCGAGGGACGCCGTTGCGGCGGAAACAAAGCGGGTTGGTGGCCCAGCGCTGCATTGGATGCGTTCAAGAACAAAGGCGTCACCGACGAAACCCATTATCCCTACGTAGCCGGAGACCAGGATTGCACCGGGTTGAAGCCGGGATGGCAGAACCATGTGCATAAGGTCACTGGCTGGCAGAAGCTGACCGACCACATGGACATGAAGAAATTCATCGCGGAAAAAGGGCCACTGGTTGGATGTTTTACAGTGTATCAGGACTTCATGGCATACAAGTCGGGCGTCTATCGCCATGTCTCTGGAAACGCAGTGGGCGGCCACTGTATTTCGGTGGTGGGTTACGATGATGCGAATCGTTACTGGATTTGCAAAAACAGTTGGGGTAGCAATTGGGGCGAAAGCGGCTATTTCAGGATTGCATATGGCGAATGCGGCATCGATGGCGTCATGTATGCCATCAACAGTGTTGAGACCGGTTGGGAGCATAATGCGCATGTCACCGGGCTCTGGGCCAACAACGCCAATCGCAATGCCTGGGTGCATTTCGCTGGCATTGGCTGGCGTAAGATTTCGCCGGACAATGACAACATTTTCCTCGACATGCTCATTCAGCTTGCCACGGCCAAGGCGGGCAACCGCCCGGTACACTTCTACCAGGTCGCGTCAGTCATCAAACAGATCTACGTGCTGTAACGCCGAATATCCCCTTCAAACTTGCAACACAATCGAGACAGGAGTCTATCATGTCTGATCAAAAACCCGTACTCACGCCGCCTTCCGAAGCGGAGATGACATTCCCGCAGGCCACCTCTCAGCCCGATGATGCCATTCTGGCAGAGTTGGCGGCTACTGCCGAAGAAGCTCCGGAAGAGATGGCAGAAGCGCCCACCGAGCGCGCTGAAGACGCAGAATCGGGCCAGGAGGCTGGCGCGTCCATTTGGTACAAAAACAAAAAGGTCAGCGCCCTTTGGTCCATCAACCAAAACCGGAACGTCTACATGGCTTTGGCTGGAGTGGGTTGGAAGAAGTTGGCCGACAACAATGATTCTTGCGTGGTAGCGCTGAACATCCTGGCCGCCAATGCAAAACTCGGCAATCGCATCGTCAGCGCTCGCGAAGACAATGGCAAGATTGTTGAGATGTACGTGTGGTAGCTAACGCTACGGCAAGGGACGTCCATCAGCAGACGCATGGACG
The DNA here is from genome assembly GCA_964650295.1 of uncultured Caldilineales bacterium. Taxonomy (GTDB): domain Bacteria; phylum Chloroflexota; class Anaerolineae; order J102; family J102; genus M2005. The sequence goes on from CAZYSY010000139.1 coordinate 2,304, forward strand.
TCCCACTCCTTTACTCCGCCCATCCTGCTCAGGAGTTGTTTGCGACCCCATGACAATCCTTACCGCAGATCAACACAATCACGGCCAAACCGTTCAGTTGGCTGTGGGAGACACCCTGGAATTGCGCCTGCCCGAGAATCCCACGACTGGTTATCAATGGGTGACCACCACCATCGACAACACCCTGTTGTCTGAGCTTGCCCATGATTTCATTCCACCAGCTACGGATGCGTATGGCGCGGGTGGCGTGCGCATCTTGCGCTATCGGGCGCTTGCCCGCGGGCGTTCTCCCCTCGAACTGACCTTACGTCGGGAATGGGAGCCCGAAAATCCCATCGATCATTTCAAACTGGATGTCATCGTCACCTGATGCGCTGATGCCCGGGCCGACGCTCCGATGGTTGATGACGCTGTTGGAGCGTATCAACCTCATGCCCGTCAGCAACTGCACCGCCAACAGCCCGAATATGGGCCAGAGGTCTCGCCTTCGCAGAAATGAGGTCATAAATCGATTGGGGCTGGGAAGGCTATGGCTCGAAGGCTTCCTTCAATGTGGGATTGCGATCCAGAAACGCCTGCCGCGTGGCTGCGTCCACTCTGTTGAAGGGGCAGGCGAAGTTGAAGCACTGATTGCAGTTGCTGGTTTGCAGGCGATAGA
>CAZYSY010000140.1:0-5648 GCA_964650295.1 uncultured Caldilineales bacterium
AATGCCTCATAACGACAGCATCTCGCATCCAAACCTCAAGACGCGCATAACTCGCTCGTACACTCGCTATTTTTCAAGTCATCCCCAGTATACTCCCCCCGTATTAGCGCAGGCTTAGAAAAGGATTAGCGCAGTATATGAGGCGGGACATCAAACGCCATTCTATCTTGAAATGCACCGCCTATGGATCAAAAATTGACGATATGCCTGCATCCGCCTATACTTTCTGCATGGTTCGAAGTCCGAAAGTCTTGCAAATCATCCTGATCGTCCTTCTGTTTGCGGGAATCTTGCCCGCGGCTGTGGGCCACGCCCAGGATGATGGGGCGCAGCCCCAACGCACGCCTGAAGAAGCAGGGGCGTTGGTGCAACAAATCATAGCGAATATGAGTGTGGAACAACGGGTGGGGCAACTTTTCCTCGTCACCTTTCAGGGTGCGGATACCGGCCCTAATAGTGATATCGCACACCTGGTAAGAGATTTGCATGTTGGCGGGGTGGTGCTCATGCCGCGTAATCGGAATTTCAGCAATGAAGGAGACACGGCGCAACAGGTATTGAAGCTGAACAACGATCTGCAAACTTACGCCTTTCGCGACCTGGAACAACCAGTTGTCCTGCCCGATGACACGTTAAATCCCACAGTTGGCTCGGGCGGCGTTCCGGGCCTGCCTCTGTTCATCGCCATCAATCAAGAAGGGGACGATCTGCCATTTACGAGCCTGATCAATGGTTTTACTCCACTTCCCAACAATCTCGCCATCGGCGCAACCTGGAATGCAAATTATGCGCGTGAGGTGGGCATGATTGTAGGCGAGGAATTGAGCGCCGTGGGCGTAAACATGCTACTGGGGCCATCGCTCGATGTGCTAGACAATCCCCGGCCGGAGCTCAATGGCTATGCCGGCACCCGCACCTTTGGCGGCGATGCCTATTGGGTGGCAAAAATGGGACAGGCGTACATCGAAGGCGTACACCAGGGCTCAGGAGGACGTCTGGCGACAGTGGCAAAACATTTCCCCGGTCAGGGCGCCAGCGATCGCCGTCCCGACCAGGAAGTTGCCACCGTGCAAAAACCTCTCCCGGCTCTACAACAGGTCGAGTTGGCTCCATTTCGGGCAGTGTCAGAACAAGCCCCCACAGACTCGGCCGTTACCGACGCCATGATGACCTCTCATGTACGCTATAAGGGATTTCAGGAAAACCCACGACAACTCACGCCGCCCATCTCTCTGGCTCCCGAGTTGCAAACCATCATGGCCGGATTCACAAAGTGGCGTCAGGGGGGCGGCATTCTGCTTTCGGACGCCTTGGGCGTACGCGCGCTGAAGCGTTACTATCAGGCCTATGAACCTGGACGTTTCCCCAGTCGTCGCGTCGCACAAGAAGCCTTTTTGGCGGGCAACGATCTACTCTACCTATCTGAATTCGATAAAGATGGCAAATGGGAACAACAGTTGATCAATATGGAGGACGCCATCAACTATTTCAAACAAAAATATGAAGAGGATCCGGCCTTTCGTTCACGCGTCGATGATTCTCTGGCCCGAATCATCCATCTCAAACTCAAGCTCTATCCGCACTTAAGTTGGCAAGAGACGCAAAAAACACCCGAAAACATTGAGGCGTCATTGGGGAAAGGTTTGGATATCATCACCCATGTGGCCTGGGATGCCAACACCCTGATCTATCCTGGTGTGACAGAATTGGCCGATCGACTGCCCAGTGCGCCTCTGGCCGATGAACGTATTCTGATTTTCACCGATTCACGTCCTTTACGCGAGTGCGATGATTGTTCTGTAAAGCCCGCTATTCCCATCGATGGCATGGAAAACGTCATCTTGCATCTTTATGGCCCCGACGCGAGCGATCAAATCAAACCAGAGCATATCGACAGCGCCAGTTTTGCGGAATTGGATCTCTTACTCCGTCAGGGAGAAGACGCCGATGCCATTCCGGCGGAACAACGCCTAAGCGACGAACGTTTTACCGAGCTCAATGAGCGAATCAACGAGGCGAACTGGCTCGTTTTCAACATGCTCGACGTGGATAAGGAAGAACACCCTGAATCGATGGCGCTAAAACGGTTCCTCGACCAACGGGCCGATAGCCTGCGCGGCAAGAAAATCATTGTCTTCTCTTTCAACGCCCCTTATTTTCTCAGTGATACCGAGATCGGCAAGCTCACAGCCTATTATGGCTTGTATAGCAAGGTCGGCCCTTTTCTAGAAACCGCAGTGCGCACCCTCTTTCGGGAATTACAACCATCAGGTAGTTTACCGGTTAGCGTGGCGGGCGTCAACTATGAACTCAGTCGCGAACTCGATCCTGATCCCAATCGTCCATTTCCGTTGAAACTGTTGTTGCTAGACCCTGAAACGGGCCAACCGAAAAAGATCGATCCAACGGCTGGTCCAATCGATTTGCAGGTGGGAGATGCGGTAATCGTCGAGGCGGGACCGGTGTTGGATTATAACGGCCATGTTGCGCCCGACGGCACAACTGTAGAATTCATCTTTCTGGATCAGCAGGCGGGCGTCGAGCTGCCGCGACGCCAGGCCGCCACGATCAACGGCCTGGCCTCCACCCAGATTACCATCGAACGGGCGGGAACATTTCAAATTTCGGCCACAGCGGGCGACGGCGCCAAAGCTGAAGCTGCCATCATCCTCACCATTGGCGGCGAAGAAGGCGCCATTCTGGCCACAGCCACGCCAACATTTACGCCCACCCCCACGCAAACGCCCACCCCCACGCAAACGCCGACGCCGAAACCCACGGATACGCCCATCCCGTTGGCTTCACCCAGCCCTCCACCCGATGCAGGAAGCAGGACAAACCACGACCGGGTGAACCTGGGCGCTTTTGTCATCTCGCTTATCGCCAATTTGCTCGCCATCACATTACACTATCTTCTGGCGGGCGGCGCCGAACTTTCACGTGAGCAAGTGGCCCGCAATGTTCTCATCTCTGTCATCGGTGGCCAGGCGCTATACATCCTCTTTGCCATAGGCTGGCTACCTGGCAGCGCCATCTTGCAAGGAGCGATTGGCTCCGCTGGGGCCTTGCTTGTCACCTTTGTCGGCGGCCTGTTGCCATTTGTTACCGATCAAATCCCCGCGCTTCAGGAACGCATCTCCTGACTATGAAACTTCTTACGCCCGAAACCATTCTGCGTGAACGCTACAATATCCTGGAACTTATTGGCCAGGGTGGCATGGGCGCAGTCTACAAAGCTGAAGACTTACGACTAAGCGGGCGCATGTGTGCGATCAAGGAAGTTTTGCCTGTGGGCATGGCTTATGAAGATGAGATCAAGGCCTATCGTGAACAATTTTTCCAGGAAGCCAGCATTCTCGCCCGACTGGATCATCCCAACCTGCCCAAGGTCAGCGACTACTTCTCGGATGAAGGTCGGGAATATCTGGTGATGGATTTTGTGCAGGGCATGGATCTGCGTGAAATCATCAACGAGGCCCGACGAAAAGGCGAATTCTTGCCCGAAGAACAAGTGCTCGATTGGATCGAACAACTCTGCAACGCGCTCATTTATCTCCATAGTCGCACGCCTCCCGTACTTCATCGAGACATCAAACCCTCTAACATCAAACTGACGCCCAGTGGACACATCAAACTGGTGGATTTTGGATTGGTGAAGCTTCTCACCACGGACGATAGCCGCACCGTGACCGTGGTGCAAGGTCGCGGCACAGTACAATACACACCACTCGAACAATATGGCGGCGATACCGGACACACCGACGCACGCAGCGATCTTTACGCATTGGGCGCAACCTGTTACCATTTGGTCACCTTACAACCACCAGTCGACGCCAGGCAACGCTTTCTTCAACCTGGCTGCCTTCCATTGCCCCGCACCATCAATCCCACCATTTCTCCAGCGCTGGAACGGGCCATTCTGGCGGCCATGTCCATGCATCCTGATGAACGACCACCTTCGGTAGAAAGCTTCCACGAAATGCTCAGCGCCACACATGATATTGTCACGCCCGGAGGCGTTTACATTACCAAAGAAACCCCTTGGATCGACGCCTTCTGGCAACACAAAGCCCTATTCATTGCGGCCATCATGCTGCTCTTCCTCTCCCTCGCCATCAGCTTCGCCATCCCAACATCATAAGAAAACCGACGCACAGGCGATTGTTTGCGCCAATATCGGTGAGTTTGTTAAGCCAGTGTCGGCCAAGTTTTATCGAAATCTGGTGAGTCTCGCCTAACGCGGCGCGGACGAACCGGCCCCGTTCAATGTAATGCGTGATGCCCTTGCGTTTTACGCATGATACATTTTGCTCGTTATGCTTTTGGCTTGTCGTCAACATCATTTTCACTAGTCCCGCAACTCTGTTTTCCAAGAAGTTTCATTCCACTTTTGCATTCAAATTTTGCATTACTTATGTCTCAAGCTGAAGTAGCCATGCTCATTCTCCAGGAGGACAACCAGCGTTGGCCTCTGGACAAAGATCATCTGACCATTGGTCGTAGCCCTGAGTGCGACATCATCTTGCCCGACCGCGTTGTTTCGCGTCGTCACGCCTGCATCGAACGCCGTGATGGCGAATATTTCATCGTGGATGATGAAAGCAAGAATGGAACTTTTGTTAATGGCAAGCCGGTCACCGGACCCCGTCGACTGATCGATGGTGATGAAATTCAGGTGGCGCTGCGTTTTCGATTGACATTCGTCGATGCAGGCGCGACCGCGCCCCTCAGCATAGAAGAGCCTGCTACGATCCCAGCAATAGAAGTCAACCAGGCAGGCCTGCATCTCGACGCCACCCGTCGCACCGTGTCGGTGGCAGGCCACGTGTTGGACCCTCCACTATCGTTGGCGCAATATCGTTTATTGCACGCGTTGGTCCAGGCCCAAGGCGCCGTCGTCACCCGAGAGGAGATCGTACGCGTCGTCTGGCCCGAGGCCCACGGCGAAGGCGTCTCAGAACAAGCCATCGATGCGTTGGTGCGACGTCTGCGCGAGCGACTGGCCGAGGCAGACCCAGATCATCAATATATCGTCACTGTTCGCGGCCACGGATTCCGCTTCGAAAACCCCGCATAGCCAGTATTCAATCTCCTGGCAATCGTAACTACTAACGTACCCGACTTCAATCACCACAAAGGCACAAAGACACTAAGAACACCAAGAATTTCAAAGCTTTTTCTTTTCTTCGTGCCTTTGTGGCTTCGTGTCTTTGTGGTTTCTGGCCGGGCTACCTTAGTAGTAACTGGCAATCTGATACAAATTTCATGTTCATGCTTCCTGCCGATTAAAATCAGGGCTGAGGGCCTGCGGCCGTCTGACGATCTGCGTCGACAGCATCTTGGAGGCCAGATGGCGACACAAATCGGATGAAAAAGCGTCCCCGAAAGGGGATGATCGGCGCAGGCACACCTTTCCACATCTCCTCTCTCCGTCTCAGAGCAGGGGAGGAAGCAAAAAGGAGGGGGCGCAGCCCCCAGAACCGAATTCATTCGGCCAATGACAGCATACAAAGCCAATTTCAGTAGATCACGATTGCGAGAGTATGCGTCCAGCCGGATTCGCAATCCGGCGAGTTTGACGCTCGAATTACCGCTGGATCATGGATCCGGCTCTGCGCATCATGGCAAATCGTGATCTACTGAATTTG
>CAZYSY010000141.1:0-12919 GCA_964650295.1 uncultured Caldilineales bacterium
CGACAGGACGAACATGGAGGAAGCAAGATGCTGGCTTCCTCTACTTTGGTCACTTTTCGTCCATGTTCGTCGGCTTGTGCAGCGGAAGATGCTGGATAAGCCCGTTGATGCGCCAAAAAAGTTGCACGTTGGGTAAAGATAGTATTGTATTGATCCTGCAACAAAATATGGATGTTGTCAAACGGTTCTTTGGTTTGGGGTGCGTTTCAAAATGAGGGCAGGCATTGTAAAACCCGCCGGATTGCGAATCCGGCTCCGAAGCGGGGCTCCCCAGGGCGGATTCACAATCCGCCCGGTAAAAACAGAAAAGCGCCCAATATTGAACCTTGCCCAGACAATGGGTGCGGTTCAAAATAGATGCATTCACTCGATGTAGACCGACCGAGGTTGTCAGGCCAGCGAGTCACAGACTCGCATGTGCACATTTCTGCTCTCCCGCCGAAACTGTGACCCGACGACATTGATAAACTGCTCCGAAATTGAAACGCCTCCTTCGGTTTTGGTGGATGGTCAGAAAGCCACCGGCTCTTGGGTTCGATGCAATTGACGCTTTGCCCAACAAAGAGGATGGCGCCAGAGCATCACTGAACATGTCAATGGCCACGGAGGATGCTTTGAATGTGTCTCAGTGTCGATATTTCAGAATCGTGGGCATAATCTAGGCCCGTAGGCCATGGTCGTGGTATGATTACTGTATTACATCCAACCCAATAGTCGGTCCAATGGAGGACAGATATGGAAATTCGAGGACACACTTTCTTGATTCTCGGCGGAGCTGGGCAGGTCGGCAAAGCAGTTTCGCGGCGACTCCTGGCCCATCACCCCCGTCATCTGGTGATTGCCTCTATCGATCAGGATAGTGCAGAGGCGACTGCGGCGCTGATGGCCCGTGAGGCGCCTGACGGTACCAAGATCAGCGCATGTTGGGGCAACATCTTTGTGAGGTGGGAATACAAGGATATGCGTTGGGAGGAGATGTTGGCCGATGGGAGGATCCGCAAACAGCTTTTGAGGGATTTGTTAGACCCCATGGTGGGGAAGCGAAAGGAGGAAATTTTGACTCAAAATACACTGGCCCGATTTGTGCGGAAATATGAGCCCGATGGTATTGTCGACTGCATCAACACGGCCACAGCCTTTGCTTATCAGAACATCTACGCCAGCAGCCATGAGCTGTTAGAAGCCATGCGGGACCCGGATCCCCAGAAACATCTGGATGTAGCCGAACAACATGTGCTGCGCACCTACACGCCGCATTTGGTGCGTCATATTCAGGTGTTAAATGAGGTGACAAAATTTTCGGGTGAACACTGGGATGGCGTGCGCATGTACATCAAGGTGGGCACCAGCGGCACTGGCGGCATGGGGCTGAACATTCCTTACACCCATGGAGAGGAAAAGCCCTCTTCCATGTTGCTCTCAAAATCTGCGTTGGCGGGAGCGCACAGCTTGCTCATGTTCCTATTGGCCCGTACGCCACCCACGCGCAAGGTGGTGAAGGAAATCAAACCCACCGCTGCCATCGGTTGGGCCCAAATTGGTTACGGCCCTATTCGTCGTCGCGGGCGTCCTATCGAGCTTTACGATTGTCCGCCCGAACAGGCTTATCCACTGGACGTCGCCTTGGCTGATGAGGGCGAATTTGGTCAGCCCACGGGGGAAGTGTTGAAAAACGTCTATGTCGACACCGGGGAAAATGGTCTCTTTGCCTTGGAAGAATTCTCCACCATCACTTCCCTTAATCAGATGGAGTATGTCACGCCCGAAGAGATCGCCCATTACATCGTTATGGAGATTCAGGGGGGCAACACAGGTTTTGATGTCATCAGCGCCTTGGATCAATCGGTGTTGGGGCCCACCTACCGGGCGGGCGTGTTGCGAGAGGGCGCATTGGCCCGCATGCGACATTTGCAACGGGAGCACGGCGTGGAGAGTATCGCATTTGAGATACTGGGACCTCCTCGGCTCTCTAAACTCCTGTACGAGGCGCATTTGATCAAACTCATCAGCGGAGACAGCATGACCCAGGCGCTGGCCCTGACGCCCGAAGAACTCTCGGCTGCGGCGTTTGATCACTTGAGCAAAGAGGACCGCTTACGCTCGCAGATTCTTTCCATCGGCATTGGCATTCTTACCCCTGATGGCGAAAAGTTGCTACGCGGGCCTGAGCTTAAAGCCGATAACGCCGAGGATGGTTGGGTGGACTTGCGATCGCAAAATATGGCCCATTGGCAATCGCGCATCCGCCAAATTCGAGAACGCACCCACGCGGAACTGGTGGCGGATGGCGGACAGTACTCATCCCGCTTCTATCGTGTCTTTGTCGATCCCGCCACGGGAGATGTCAAGGATTATATCATCCCAGGTGATTTGGCGGGATGGATTTTTACCTATGAAGAGGGTGGGATGCGCGTGAAATCATAGCATTCGACCTCTTGTGGCCCGAGGTCTTGTGCCTCGGGCATGCTCGCCTCGGAGCATGTCTGAGGTGTTGTGAATGTTTCTGTGGCGGAGCGCAACTTGTTAAACGCCAGGGGTTGACAGCGAATAAATTGTGGTGTATACTATATTCGTAATTTGGAATAAGGTAAATGCCTTGACCCAACCAAAATCCCGCATGATGAACTGCGACGACTTTGCCATCACCGAAGATGCCGCCCGAATTGCCCGGGCCATCAGCCACCCTGTGCGATTGCAGATCTTGAACGAGCTGCGTGGCGAGGGCGCCTATGTCATGCACCTGACCGCTGTGCTGGGGCGGCCACAGGCCAATATTTCTCAGCATCTGATGGTGCTACGTCAGGCCGGACTGGTGCGGGCGCTACGCGATGGCATGACTGTACTCTACCAGATCAGCGATCCGCATGTGCTTCAGGTCATCGACGATTTGCTTGCTTTGGCCAGTAAACGTTGTGAGCATCGCCGCCTCGCTTCCGCCGAGTTTGACGCAGAGCCAGGTCGTGGGAGACAGCGTCGGAGACATGGAAAATGTCGTTGCCCTCGGTGCAGTCAGGATCGTCCTGGTAGTCGACGCGGGAAACAGTAATTTTTTTTCGATAAGGTTATTCGGCATATTGAATAACTTACCATTATCAACACAAGGAGGTTGCATAGACAAAATGAGACGCAAACGATTTCACACTGATACATTTCGTGGCAGAGGCCGCCGTATGCATGGCCGTGGCATGAGACGCGGATTCCAAGGACGAAGAGGCTTTTATGCCGATGCTTGGGAAGATTCACCTCGCTCATGGCGAACAGGTCGTCGGCGTGGCGTTGGTCCGTGGCAAGAGGTCGATGATTTTGGCCCGCCCCCCTGGGCTCCACATTGGGGATGGCGGGGAGATCCATCAGATGTTGAAGAGACAAATGCTTCGTTCGGCCCGCCGCCCTGGAGCATGGGACGATGGATGCGAGAGGAGGATGAAGATGGCGGCAGAGACCGTCGCTCATGGCTAGAGGCGCGTAAAGACCGGCTCATGGCCTGGAAAGAACACCTGGACGAGCGGCTGGCCGCCACCGAGGCCGAGCTTGCAGCCTGGGATGCCTCCACCAAGCCCCAGGCCACCGATGAAGAAATCGGCTGATCAATGCTTACACAAAAAGAACGCCCGTCTGGACAAGCCAGCGGGCGTTTTGCGTTGGGAGTGCAGGTGAGAACAGCAAAGATTGGGAGAGTCGCGTCGCAAACTATTTGTGGAACAGTTCGATGTGAATTCGATCTTCGCGAACTTCGGCTTTTGGAAAAACGCCGCCACGCCCCCAATCTGCAATCGAACCATTGAGTGCATCGGTGATGGCATGCTTGTCCGCGCCCACATAAATTCCCAGAATGGACCAGCTTGTGATCAATCGGTTCATGGCCGCGCGGGTGGCAGGCTGTTGTTCCGTGGGGAGCGATGCCACATACGTGTTGATGGCTTCGTGAAGCGCCAAGATGGCGTTACGCAACGCGACGCCAATGTTGGTGCGATCTTGTTCCCAGTTGGGAACCAGCGAGACGCCATACAATCTTCCAGAGACGCGATATTTCGTAGCCAACCAGTCGATTTGAGCAAACAGCACCCTGGCTTTGTAATCATCGGTCGCGTCGGAACGATCTAATTCATTTTGGTAATAGGCGCGACGCGCTTCATCTTCGGCCATCAGTTTGCTCCCCAGGTTTTGAGCCGCTTCGGGCGAGGCATTGCCCCCACCCTGCATCCACTCATCCACAAATCGTTGGGCTGCCTGCTCGCGCTCCTGTTGCAACGTTGTGAGCTCATTCGGATAAACCAGGGGGCTCAATTGGATGCTTTCCAATGTAGAAGAGAGTGGTGGAAGGACCTCAATTTCAGGAAGGACACTGGAACGAATTTCCTGGCTTTTGGCTGTATTGCCGATGCGTGCATAGGCATTGGCAATATCATTGATCAGGTTTTTGCGTAAGGGGGGCGTGAGTTCGGGGCTATAACGAGCGATCTCCAACGCTTGTGCCAATGCCCATTGGGCGGTTTCGTAGTCTTCGAGCTTGCGCCACCCATCGGAAGTCTGAACGAGCATATCCGCGCGTAAGTAATCGGGAAGATCAGGAAGCGTCATCGCTAGATCGGCAGTATACTGCAGAAAGACGTGAGCATCTCCTGGACGACGCTTCTCCAAGACGAATCGATGGGCCAACGTATTCAACCATCCCAGACGTTGATTGGCGGGAATGTTGAGACTGAGCAAAGCAGTGGCGGCCATTGTATCCAAATCATTGACCGCCATTGCCTGACCAAAGACATGGTTCGGCGGCATGCCCGACAGCGCTAAAATGGCTCGTCCTGATGAAATACGCTCAGGTTCGGGCATGTTCCAGGGATCTGCCCAAAGCGCGTCTGTCGAAGAGGCGGTCGCAGAGGATGAAAAATAGAACACAATGGCTCCAATACCGGCGATCAACAGAAGGATGAACAGCGCCAGTAGCACCCAAAAGCTGGTGGGAAGAGGTCGTTTTTGAGAATAAGATGAGGAAGACATGGCAAAATGGTGAGGAGACTCCGGTGGTGGTGAAAAAAATCGTAAATCGTAGACCCTCTTATCCTACCCAAAGATCGGAAGAAAGAAAAGGATTGTGACGGCGTTCGTGCCCTACCGTTGTAAATGGGCCATGACCAGGAAAAAGAAGGTAGTCATCGGGAAGGGTGAGGATATGTGCGTTGATGGCACGAATGAGCTGGCCAAGATCCCCTCCTGGCAGATCGGTGCGACCGATGCCTTCGCGAAAGATTGTATCTCCAACCCAGGCTCGCCGGGCCTGATGATCGATAAAAATAATGGAGCCTGGCGAGTGGCCCGGCACATGCCGGATTTCGAACCAATCCGGCCCCAGGGCTCGTTGCTCGCCATGAACGAGATAGCTGTCTACGACCGGCGGCGGACCCCATTCCCAGCCCAACCATGATTTTACCGCCCGGGGCGTGTCATCCAACACCGGCTGTTCTGCCTGGTGCAGATGAAATGTGGCGTTGGTGGCTGCTTTGATGTCTGGAACCGCCAGGACATGATCGAAATGAGCATGCGTATTGAGAATGCGCACCCGACGCGCTTCGATCTTCTCCAGCAATTGCAGGATTTCTCCCGCATTGCCGCCCGGATCAATCAACCACGCCTCTTTGCTTTCAGGAGCAACAAGCAGAAAACAATTGGTGTGGAGAAGTCCCACGGTCAGGTGATGGATGTCCATGATTCATTGGTAGAAAGGCTATGCACCCAATGTTCAACTTTTTTGGCATATTAACGGGCTTATCAAGCTCCTTCCGCTGAACAAGCCGACGAACATGGACGAAATATGACCAAAGTGGAAGAAATCAACATCTTTCTTCGTCCATGTTCGTCCTGTCGTCCCTTCGTCTGTTTGTGAGACAGCCGATCAAAGCCTGCTTTTTGAACAGAAAAGTTGCACATCAAGTAGGAATGTATATTTTTTGCGGGGCGATAAATAATCCTGTCCCAGGTCGCCCGGATGCACAAAAAGGGAACGGACATAACGTCCATTCCCTCTCAGATTGGGCTGTGGTCAACGGGCGGACACAAACAATGTCTACCCAAAGGACGGGGAAAGCGACTAGCTCTCCTCTTCGACTTCAAAGACCTGGCGGCCGCGATAAGTGCCGCAGTAAGGGCAAACTTGGTGCGGCGGGATTTTGGCTTTGCAACTAGGGCAGGTCACAAGATGAACGCGGCTCAGCGCATCGTGAGCGCGTCGTCGATCGCGGCGACCTTTGGAGATTTTACGTTTGGGATGGGGAGTCATGGATCGGTTTCTCCTGATATGTAAAAGAAAATGATATGCGAAAGAAGACGGCTACTCGGTTTCGTCCTGTTCTTGGTTCAATAAAAAGCCGAGCGCCGCCCAGCGAGGATCGGTCTCCCTTTCCTGGCAGGTGCAGGTTTCGTAATTGAGATTCGCGCCACAGGTGGGGCAAAATCCTTTGCAATTTGGCTTGCAAAGGGGCGTCATGGGCAAGGCCAATAAAATCGATTGCCTGAGTATTTCGCTCAGATCGAGAATGTGATGTTCGTCAATGAGCAATGCTGCGTCAGCCTCATCGCTTTGCAGAGGCAATCCGGTAGCCATATCCACCGTGGGGATGAACGCTTCTTCGATTTCAACGTGAATTGGCTGCTCAAAAGATTCCAGACAGCGCGAACACTGCATCGTCACCGCAGTGTCGCCGGCAACCAATGCCACGATGCGTTCATTGGTCCAAAGGAAACGCACTCTGCCCTGAAATGGAGCGACCACGTCAAAACCATCATCGAGTTGATCCAACTCAGAGACAGGAATATAAAGTTCGTAAGAACGTGTGCCACCCTTGGGACCCGTCAAAAGCCCCGCAATATTGAATTGCAGGGAGTCGAGGTGCGTGATATTGTTGGACACCATGATATTATACCGTTTTTGTGGCAAACATGGCAAAATTACAAGCTGATGTTGAAACTGTATCAAGGCGATCGTCGCTGAGCACATGCGTCGCCTCTGCTATCGTATTATTTCGAGGATCGGTGAAACAGAGAAGGTATGAGCGCTCCAGGATGAATGGGTAAAGCGAAGAGACGTTTGTACAGCCGCATTTCCAATCAGTGCGAGATGGTGATAGGCATCGGCATGGCTCCATTGGGCCATTGTCCTCCTTCTGGGGGACGAATCGCCAGACGTTGCCCAGAAGCCGGATCGTACATCCCCACCAACAGCGTGTAATCACCCGGGCTCAGATTGTTCGGCAGCGAAATGGTGTGCCAGGATGCGACAGCTTCGCCCGGGTGCCAATGCGAGGTGGGCCAGTAGCCAGCACGCGGGGGAGCGTCTCCCTGACCCAAGAGATGACCTTCGGCGTCAATCAGATGCACGAAAATGGTGTAGTCTTTGGCCGGGGTTTGGGTGGCGGACCAAATAAGCTCCATGTCGATGGCGTCATTATGGATGTCGATTTGGCTTTTATGTAAGCGAACGCCTTGATCTAGCAGTGCAATGGGAGGAGATGCTGGGGATTGCAATCGCCATTCAGGCGTACACAGAGCACCAGCATCCAGCAAAACAGCCTCCACTGGCTGCTCGTCCACCAATGCAGGCAGGGGAACGCCCACGCCATCACGGATCAAACCCTGAGAAAAGCGGATGGAGAGACGCATCAGGGACGGCGTATCTGCATCTACTGTAGTGGCTAGCAGATAATGATCCGGATAGATGACGCCTTGTTGCCAAAATTGGGTGGGCAGCAACCCGCCGCCAGGCCAGGTATCCAACTTGGCCACATTTTCTTCATGGAACCCCAGTCCATTCAACGAGAGATCGTAATTTTGTGAAATAGGCGCATCGCTTCGCCAGTAGAGGGTCAGCTCCAGAGGCGCTCCCGCGTCGATGGCTGGACCATGTAGGCGATAGCCCTGCAGTTGAATAACGTCACCGTAACGGATATTCAACATGACCACATCATCAGGCAATGTCGCGATAGGGCTGGGCGGGCGATACGCTGGAAAAATACTGAGAAATGGAATGGCCAGGGCGCTGGAGCACAACATCAAACTCATCCCCAACGCCACATGATTCCGCCATCCTTTGGGAGTAAGGGTGAGGACGCCCACGGCCAGATACAGCCCAATGACGGCAACGCCGCCAAAGAGCAAACGTCCTTGAGAAGCAGGTGTCATCAATGACCAGCGCACGATACCCGCCAATGTGAGCAGCACAAATGTGATGAGCATGAGATGTACTGGCCAGGCTTTCATTCTTCCATAAACCATCGCCCGCGTCAATCGGATAGTTAATCCCACTACAGCGAGGATGACCAACGCAGATACCAACCAGAAAAACCATTGCGGAGCCAGAATATTGAATGCGCCAAAGACGCCCCAATACGCATACCAGAAGCTGGACCATTCCCGCAACAGGTCCGCCATACCAAATCCCATCGGTCTGACGCCGGCAATGAGCGCCATGCGGTCCATCCCGAACATGTCCCCATACAGTCGCCAGTTACGGCCATACCACCAGCCCGCGATAACCACAAACATCAACATCAACATAAGCCCCCGCTTCAATCCGGAGCGCCAATCCTTGTTGCGCCAGGCGATAACGGTAAGCGCCATCGCAACTGCCGGCAACAGCATCAGGCCTGAAACTTTGGTCAACGCAGCCAGACTCATCAAAATTCCTAGCAACAGCGTCCGCGTCCAACGTAAGCCTGTCTTCCCCGCCACGATCTCATTAGCCAATAACCACAACATCGCCGAGGTTAGCAGGATCAGGAGGTTGTCATTATTCACCGAAGCATTGATGAAAATCATCATGGGGTTGAAGGCCACAATGGACGCTGCCAGCCAGGCGATGTCGGCTCGTCTGGGATAGACTGTTTGAGCCAATCGCCACGAAAAATAAATGGCGCCCGCGCCCATAAGCAACGAAAACCAGCGGATGAGATACACGGCCAGCACAGCGCCTCCCTGCCAGGGCCCTTGTCCCTGGGGGTGGGCGATAAAATTGACATTGTCTGGCGTTCCTGGCTTCCCTACCTTGACAAAGGGATTGCGGATCATCACGAGATCGTAATCCCCGTCATCAACCCAAAAAGTCATGGCCGCGGCCAGTGCATAGTAGAGAGGGGGCTGACTGCCCTCTTGCTCCCAACTGGTCTTCGTGTTTGGAATTTGCACTGGCAAACGATGTTGATTACGAATCTGACGCACCACCGGGTAATGCCAGATTTCATCTGACGCCTCGAACACCGGCGTGGCAAAACTGTAAATGACGCCCAGCAGTACATAAGCCGCCAGCAACAGTAGCGCACCCCGTCGGGTGAGAAGAAGTAAGAGCCAGGACTGAGGCGTAGACATCACTAGTTCAAGGAAGAATGTTCATGTCGCCAAGATCTACGCTATCGCCACCCTGAAGCAACGGTATCCGGGTGAGCGTGTCCAGACGATAAAGCCCCACGCGTAGCGTATATCTTCCGGGCGGTGTATCTTTCGGAATCGACATCCGATGCACATCCAGGACAATTTCGTTGGGATCCCACCAATTCATGGGATATTCGCCCAGGTGGTTGTGGGGTTGAGCGTCGGCCTGAGCGACGATATTGTCCTGAACGTCGACGAGATGAAGAAAAACCGTATACGGATAACTGATTTGCCCGGCGGCTTGCCAGTAAAGGCTGATGGCAGCCTGCTCTCCCGCAGAAACATCGGGCCAGTGGTAGGCTTTCAGAATCACGTTGTCGGCGAATGTATAGGCTGTACCTGTATCTGGCACGGCAATGTCATTTTGTCCATAAATCTTGACATATCCGATGACTGCTGCATCCATAGATGCGCCATCGATATTTACAGTGAGCCGTTTATCCTTGTCAACGTTATACATCCATATCTCTACAGGATAAACGGCTGGACCTGGCGCATCCCCCTTGATGTCTACCTGATAATCGCCACAAATAACACTTCCTGGCATCCAAAATGTGGTTGGCATGTTGCCCCGGCCTGGATGCGAAGCCCGAAAACCCAGCGCTGCGTTCTCTTGGCCGACAATCTGAATAAAAAGCGCATAATTGACATCGGTGCGTTTTAGCGCTTCCCAGCACAATGTGACATGTAGTTGTTGGTAAGGCCAAACGCGGTCGGGCTGAATGTCATACGCGACCAAGCGCGCCACATCTTCGAATTGAATGGAAACCCCCTTGAAGTCGCGGATGGCCTCGGCCACATCCTCGCGATGTTGGGGAAGATAGGCCCGGATAATGAAAACTGGAGACAAAATCGCCATCACCGCCAACCACAACAACATCATCCACGTGGCGATGCGATGAACTCGATCCAATCCCAAAATCATAAGCGCCATTAAGGAGGCAAAAACAAAGAATAACAGTCGTCCCAAGGATCCCTGAATGGTCATCGTCCACATCCCCAGTCCCAGAAGCCCTCCAATGACCAGCATCAGCAACAACCAGAAACCCAACTGTCTCGCATACCCTTCTCTCTTGTCGCGCAAGATAATGAGGCCTAAACCGATCAAAGCCGTTATCTCGGCCATACGCAATCCCACATAATACCAGTGGGGGAACAACACATTTCCCCAGCCAAATGCAGCCCAAAAAGAGCGTTCTATGGGCCGCCATTCTCCCAGGGTTTGCCTGATGGTGAAGGGGACTTCTCTTCCCCATTTCAGGTGATGGATATTGGTTCCCAATGGGTCGTGGAACAAGATGGCATTGCGCACATACCACCAACCCGCTATCAGCATCAGGGCCAGGAGCATCCCGCCGATGCTGATGGCGCCTTTTTTCCAGGAGCGATCGCGCCAGGCTGCGAACGCCGCTCCCATCATGCCGACGCCCAGCAGGAGGAGCGCACTTGTTTTGGTCAATGCAGCCAGAGCAACGATCACACTGAAGAGCGCCCATAAATGCCATTTGGCGCCAGGTCTAACAGCCAACAAGAGTATGAACATCGCAAACGCGGAGAGTGCGGCGAGCAAGGAATCGTTGCTGACGCTGCTGGCGATATAGAGATACTGCGGCGTCAGCGCCACCCCCAATGCCGCGGCCAGCCGCAACTCGATGGGCGCTCCTAATACAGAAACGATTGCATAAGCTCCCACCACGGTCCCCACACCGATGAGCAAAGAGAATAGTCTCAATAAATAAAACCCGCGATTTTCTGCCAGAGTTAGTTCATGGGGCGGATGGATGAAGTGATTTTTATTGTCATTGACTGTGCCCGGGATGATCGTCGTCCAAAAAAGATTTTCAGAGACATCAGGACGATCATTCGCCCGTCCGGTCGCCTTGAGGAGACCGCTGGCCAGAACATAGTACAGTGGCGGGTGTCCGGCAATTTGCTCTGCCGGGTTTATTTCCACCTCTGCGACGATGGGCGGAAGAGTGTGATGGTCCAATAAGTAGGCGATATAGGCGAAATGCCAGTTTTCATCCGGCTTTTCATAAACCGGAGGAAAAACAACATATGCTACGCCTAAAGTTAGATAAAGGATGATGACCATCACCAGCGCCCGATAAGGATGCCGGCGGCAGCTGTGGACCAGGCCATTGAAAAAATGAGTTATTTTATTCATTTGTCAATGATGGCTAAATACGCTCGATCTTGCCGCTTCCTGGATAGATGCGTTCTAAAGCCACGCGACGTAGGGCCTCGGCCACATGGGGGGGGCACATGGCGCTGGTGTCACCCCCGAGCAAGGCGACTTCTTTGAGAATGCTGGCCGAAAGAAAGGTATGCTCCTGACTGGTCATCAAGGCGGCGAACTCCACCTCTGGCGCAAGTTGCTTATTGGTGAGCGCGATCTGAAACTCATATTCAAAGTCGGTGATGGCTCGCAAACCTCGTACCATGACCTTGGCGCCAATCGTGCGGGCGAAATCGACCGTCAGCCCTTTGTATGAAACAACCTCGACGTTCGGAATATCCCGAATCGCTTCGGCAAACAAGGCGACGCGTTCTTCGGTGTTGAACAGCAAGTTCTTGCTGGGTTTGTCATACACGGCCACGATGACTTTATCCCACAGTTCAGATGCACGGCGGGTGATGTCTATATGACCATAATGAACCGGATCGAACGTTCCGGGGTAGATGGCGGTGATATGCATGGATGCACTCCAATCATCAAGATCAAAGAGATTCAGTAGAGCACGATTGCGAGAGTATGTGTCCAGCCGGATTCGCAATCTGGCGGGTTTGACGCTCGAATCACCGCCGGATCACGGAGCCGGCTCTGCGCATCATGGCAAATCGTGATCTACTGAGATTGCCTGTATTGTACTACAAGATTCGCCTGACAGATACAATCTGTAGCGTTTAGTACAGATGGGGGCGTTTCAATTTCGGGGCAATTTGTCTAATGATGCACTGGCCGAGTGAACTCGGGTTCTGCAGGCTCTGCCCCCACCCCCACCTTAGTTTCCTCCTCCGCCCGTCTCGGACGGGGGGAGGAGTGGAAAGGTGCTCAGATGGCGCCAACGGTCGCCCTATAGCGACCTGGAAGGCGGATGCCGTCCACTGGCTACAGGCCTGAAGCGCCCGACTTGAGTCTGCCAGGAAGGCAATAGAGCCCTCATTGTGAAACGCCTCATGCATTTATGATAAATCCATCTCCTGCTGGAAGAGCGCCGCGGTGCGTTGGGCCAGCAACCGATGTTCGGGTTGGGCCAGGTCGGGATCAGCGTCGAGGATGGTCTGGGCTTCCTGCCGGGCCAGCGCCAGCAGTCGCGTATCGCTGAGTCGGGCCAGACGCAGATCGGGCAGGCCACTTTGTCGGGAGCCGAAGAATTCGCCCGGCCCGCGCATGCGCAGGTCGATCTCCGCCAGCTCGAAGCCATCCTGGGTTCGGACCATGGCCCGCATGCGCTCCTCGCCCGTGGCGCTTTTGGGCTGCGCAATGAGGATGCAG
>CAZYSY010000142.1:0-27324 GCA_964650295.1 uncultured Caldilineales bacterium
GCTGGTGCTGAACGATGGTCAGATCATCGAGCGCGGCGCCCACACCGAGCTCCTGGAGCAGCAGGGCTTCTACTATGACCTGTACATGAGCCAGTTTCGGGCCACCGAGCTGATGGAGGAAGCGACGCAATCCTCCTCCCACGCGGGGTAGTCCACAAGTTCAGCATCTTCGTGGGCTCATCTGATCCCCTTCGTATCGGGCCTGGCGCTGGCATCCTGGCATCACGAGCGAAAAAAACTTGGAAAACAAGTCTCCTGCCAGCAAAACAAACAACACCATACCGAATGTTCAACTGTTTGTGGGACAACAGATCAAAGTATCAAAGCCTGCTTCTTAGAATTGAAAAGTTGCACATCAGGTAACACTGTTTGCCTGCATCGAGCGGTTGCGCAACTTTGAAACGTCTCGTTCTGATCGCAATGTTGGGGATTGGGTATGGATGATGATAGAATCAGGACGCATTTGAATTATCCAATCACTCCAATAAGCTATATTATGCCGTTCACATTTTCTCCGCTCCACATCCCCGAAGTGATACTCATTAAACCCCATGTCTTTCCCGACGCTCGGGGGTTTTTCCTTGAAACCTACAAGCACTCCGATTTCGCAGTCCACGGGATCGCCGACACCTTTGTGCAAACTAACCATTCTCGATCCGTCCAAGGCGTATTGCGTGGTTTGCATTTCCAGAATCCGCCAAAAGCGCAAGGAAAATTGGTGCGCGTGGTTCGTGGAGCAGTTTTCGATGTGGCCGTTGATATTCGCCCAAGTTCATCCACGTTTGGTGAATGGGTGGGAGAAATACTCTCGGATGAGAACAAACATATGCTTTACATCCCCCCTGGATTTGCTCATGGATTTTTCGTGCTTAGCAGCACCGCTGACTTAATTTACCAAGTAACAGCGGAGTATGCCCCTGAGTTTGACAGCGGCATCATTTGGAATGACCCTGCTATCGACGTCCAATGGCCTGATCAGCGCCCTATCCTCTCGCCCAAAGATGCGGCGCTTCCGAATCTGGCTCATGCAGATATTCAATTCAAATAATCTGCTTGATTGCGTAAATTCTACGGATTAGACCGCCTTCGCATCTAAATTAGCATTTGTGATATACTGACACGCTGTACTCCCGACATAGGGAGTGAAATATTATTGACTGAGCGTCCACTGCTCGTCACCTACGCACACTTCCTCTTGAGGTTTTTCATGCATTTCCTAAACAAACCATTTTTCACTTTCGTGTCTATTCTGATCGTTGCGCTCGCACTGAGTGCGTGTCAAAAACCAGCATCTCAGCCTGATAACGCAAAAACGGCCGCGACCAAAGAGGTCGTGCAGCAAAATGGTGCTCAGCCAACAGTACTTCCTTCGCCCTCGACGGATGATGGGGCAGTTGAAATTACCCCCAAGCCTGATACTGGATTCCAGGAAGTTACCGAACCGCTTGATAAAATCATCTTCCCACCTGAAGTATCTCCCAGTTATTCGCCTGCAGCTCGCCCCAAAAGCACGTTAGGACAAGATGACGCTACGCTCACCCTTTATGAATGGTGCGATTACGCCTATCCGAATTGCAGCGAATACAATGCCAACATCCTGCCTGAACTCAAGGAAAAATATGTTGATCAGGGTAAGCTAAGAATCGTTCATAAAGAATTCCCTGTTGCCGGCGGTGATCCATCGGTTGTAGCCAGTATGGGGGCGCAATGCGCCGCCCAGCAAGGCAAATTTTCAGAAATGGCTAATTGGTTGTATCAGAATACTACCGCCTGGAGCCAGCAAAGCGATGTAGACGCAATGAAGGAGGCCGTGAAACAAGGCGCCGACACCATCGGGTTGGATATGGCCACATTCAACGCCTGTATCGACAATGAGGAACCATTGGAAGATATCAAGCAAGATTATTTTGACGGCAGTGATCTAGAATTCAAAGAACTACCTGCTTTCGTCGTAGGTGGTCATGTGTTGAGTGAAGGAGTAAGCGGTAATGAGCTTATGACCATCATTGATGCGCTTTTGCAGCGTGAGGAAACAGGCTCGTTGCCCGACACTGTAATTACGGTTACGCCCTCCCCTACCCCAGACACAGACTTCGAAGAAGAAAGTGTAACCGCCATGGGCTCACCAGACGCTTCTATTACCATCGTCGAGTTTTCCGACTACCAATGCCCCTACTGCCTCAAACATTTCGAGCAAACTATGCCGCAACTCAAAAAGGATTACATCGACACGGGCAGAGTTCGCTATGTGTTCAAAGACTTTCCGCTGAGCTTTCATGAAAAAGCGAAACCCGCCTCTTTGGCTGCTGAATGTGCGGGCGAGCAGGGGAAGTACTGGGAAATGCACGATAAACTCTTTGGAGAACAAGAGCGATGGGTGAAATCGAACACCCCCACGGATGTATTCAAAGACTTTGCAAAAGAATTGAAGCTGGATGTCAAGCAGTTCGACAAGTGCCTTGACTCAGAAAAATATATGGATGAAATTACTGCCGATATGAGGGAAGGTATTGATGCCGGAGTGCAGGGTACGCCAGCATTCTTTATCAATGGGCAATTTCTCAGTGGTGCTCAGCCTTATCAAGTTTTCAAGCAAATCATTGACCAGATGTTAGCGGATACCCAGTAGGTTCCCACCCAAGCACCGAATAAATTGCCCCTTTCACGTGAAGGGGGCATTTTATCATTAAGCACAGGGCAAATTGCACTACGAGCCCATTCGTCCTGGCAGTATTCAGGTTGAGTGGTAATGGTTGGTGATAGGCAATCGCCGATCTTTACCAAAAGCACGCACAGTAATCTTCACGCCAGGCGCAGCTTGACGCCGCTTGTACTCATTGCGATCCACCATGCTGATCACCCGGTGGACCAGTACTGGATCATAACCCGTTGCAGAAATCTCCTCAGGGCTACGGTCCTCCTCGATGTACATCTCCAAAATGGCGTCCAAAATTGCGTATGGAGGCAGACTGTCGGTGTCCAATTGATTGGGGCGCAGCTCTGCACTAGGAGGCTTGGTGATGATGGAGTCAGGAATTAAATCTCTTCCGGCTTGCTCATTGCGCCACTGCGCCAACTCCCATACAAGAGTTTTGGGCACATCCTTAATGACAGCAAATCCACCCGCCATATCTCCATAAAGTGTAGCGTAGCCTACGGCATTCTCGCTCTTGTTACCAGTGTTTAACAACATCCAACCAAATTTATTGGAAAGCGCCATTAGAATGACGCCCCGAAGGCGGGCCTGGATATTCTCCTCTGCAACATTGAAGGAGGTATCGCGGAAGGGGTAATCGGGCGGACCGTTGAGCGTCTCCAGCAGTGCCTGAAAAGAAAGCTCAATTGGAATGGTAAGATAGCGTATGCCTAGATTATCAGCAAGTTGCCGAGCATCATTTTGGGAGTGTTCAGAAGAAAAGCGAGAAGGCATGCTTACACCAATGACGTTCTCGGCCCCTAAAGCATCAACTGCAACTACTGCTGTTAGGGCGCTATCGATTCCGCCGCTTAAACCCAACACAACTTTTTGGAAACCATTCTTCGAAACATAATCCCGGGTACCAAGCACCAATGCCCCGTAGACTTCTCCTGGATCGCTCAAGACTGGTGCGATGTCTTCAGGGCGTTGCAAGGTCGCTTCGGGCAAGCCGCGACTGATCTGCTCGCCTCTTATGATGTAAAAAGTCTCCCCCTGCTCTTCAAGCGCCCGCAAAGTTTCTCGACTCTGTCGATAACGCGGATCATGCAGTCGTCGACGAAAAACTTCATCCAAATCAATATCGACAACAATGAGGGCATCCTCGAACATGGGACCACGAGCCAATAAGCGTCCGTCTGGCCCAAACACCAGACTGTGACCATCAAACACCAATTCATCTTGTCCGCCCACCAAATTGCAATAAGCCACGAATGCTACATTATCAGCGGCGCGAGTAGCAAGCATACGCTCCCGAGCAACTCTCTTACCGCGAGCATAAGGCGAAGCAGAAATGTTCAGCAGCAGCTCAGCCCCCAACAAGGCCTGCCATTGCGGTGGCCCTCCAGGATACCAGATATCCTCGCATATACTGACCCCCACACGATCGGTACCGAACTCGAAAATCGGCGTGCGTTCCCCCGTACCAAAATAACGATTTTCATCGAAGACGCCGTAGTTTGGCAGGTAGTGCTTATGATAAATATCCAACAAACGTCCATCATGGATAAGGGCGGCGCCGTTAAATAGATCGTAATGATTAGCCACAGGTAATCCCAAGGCCACCATGAGTCCTTCCGTATCGGGTAACAGGTACTCAAGAGATCTGCGAGCAGCGGTAATGAAATCAGGCTTGAGCAATAAATCTTCTGGGGGATAGCCTGTAAGAGTCATTTCGGGGAAGAGTACGAGGTCGGCGCCCTCGCGTCGGGCTTTCTCAAGCCAATCTCGCACGTTTGCGGCATTGCCGTCAATATCGCCAACAGTGACGTTGATTTGAGCCAACGCAAGTCGCACAATTCTCATAATTGACCACGTCTAAAATAAGTAGAAAACAAAGGAAGCTAGGTGAATGCAACCCACGACGAAAGCAGGCAACGCAGCGCTACTCTATAGGAGGCAGAAATATGACTGGAAAGAGGGGACGATCAAAGGAGAAGGCAGCAGACGAAGGTCGCCTATCTCTGGGAGGTGCAAACGCCAATCGCCTGCTACCCATCATTGAAACAATGACTTCAGCTCACGAGTAGCTTAAATCGCTCCTCTGAATCAGCAAGGACCTTATCATGGATGCTTTGCCCGTGACTATCCATCGTCACGACAACAGGGAAATCTTCAACTTGGATAACCCACATGGCCTCGGGCACGCCGAACTCAAGTTTGAAGACATCAACTACTTCTTTAACGGATTGAGCGATAAGCGTGGCAGCGCCGCCAATAGCGTGGAAGTAGACAGCCGGTTGGTCATGACAAGCCTGCAAAGTGCGTCCAGCCATGCCACCTTTACCGATTACCCCCTTCAGATTGAAGTGCTTAATGACATCAGCCTCGTACACTTCTTCGCGAATGCTGGTGGTAGGCCCAGCTGCGACAAAACTCCAAGAACCGTTCTCATTTTTCTTTACCACAGGACCACAATGATAAATGACGCCGCCATTCAGTAATGCCTTCAGCTTGTCGTGCAGAACAACATCTTCGGGATCGGTGGGTTCATTCCTGATGAAATGTTCGACCATGTATTTGTGGGCAGCGTCACGCCCAGTGACGATGATACCACTCAAGTAAACAGTATCACCGACATGCAACGCCCGGATTTGTTCATCAGAAATTGGGACTCTGAGTTTATGCATGGCTTACCTCCATAACTTTACCATCCACAAGGGATACAGTAAGAGAAGCTCGTCGATTGGCCCAGCACATATAAGCAATAGTGACAAAGTAACATGCTGGGAGGCGATGTGCGATACCTATTTTCACATCCAAAATTGTCGTTTTACCGCCGAACCCCATGGGCCCAATGCCCAACTCGTTGGCTTCGCTATAAATTCGCCTTTCCAAAGCGTCCAACTGAGGATCGGAGTTAGGCTCGCCGATTTTGCGCAGAAGTTGTCGCTTAGCCACAATATAGCCTGTGCCGCGATCGCCTCCGATGGCAACGCCCAACACACCGGGTGCACAACCCTTTCCCTGTGCCTTCAGCACAGCGTCCAAAACCACGCGTCGAACTCCTTCAAGATCGCGGCCTGCAGCTAGTCGTGCGTCGGGCAGCTTATACTGAATTGAAACATTTTCGCTACCGCCACCTTTGAGCTGCAAAGTGATAAAGATACGCTCTTCGGCCCATTCATGAAAATGAATAGTAGGAAATTCGATGCCAAGATTGTTACCACTGTTCTTGCCAGTCAGGCTATCAACAGCATTAGGGCGAAGGTACGATTTAGCAGTCGCCAAGACGACCGCTTCCTCGATTTGCTCCTTCAGCATACGTGTTGAAACGCCAAAGGGGTAATACACTTCAAAAATGGGCGTGCCCGTATCCTGACAGATGGGCGTACTCATTTCCCGAGCCATCTCGACATTTTGCAGAATGGCCTCGAGCGCTTGGGCAGCGGCCGAACCAGGAACTTCGCGCGCCTTGCCCTTTTCCAGTGCATCCACCATATCCTGAGGCAATTCTGTAGCCGCTTTCCGCACCAGTTCCAACAACGGTGCGACTAAATCGAACTTGAGGGGGTCGCTCATGAGATCCTCCAATTGAGTTATGAAAACTTAACCAAACAATAACGTCTTCATGCACAAAAAGACGCCAGTGTGAAGTTGTATGTAAACTTAGGAGCACCATCACTCCTAAATAGATGCGTATTTGAAACTTGAGAAAAGTGCCTACGTATTTTGACGAACATGGACGAAGGTTGACGAACATAGGCGATGGTTCGCTTTGTCCACCTTCGTCTTTTCGTCCATCTTCGTCTGATGAGTTGGAAGCATCTTCAAAGTTTATTTCAAATTCATATCATCAACTTCTTAGCAAATGTAACCTTACCACCAAATTAAAAAAAAGGGCGAATTCTCGGAGGTTGGCCGAGCGTCTTTGGCAAAAATTCGTCAGTAAATGAAAAAACGGACACTAAGCGCATTGTCGTTTCTTGACAATCTGTCAATGAATTACTATTATCCACTAGACGCCTTTTTAACTGACAAACTAATACTGATTTTTGCCTAAACCACACTGACTCTGGTTGGATTGTGTTCCTTCGTCACTGTACCCATCTCTACTTCACAATTTGCTGACTCAACGCTCTCGATGAGGAGAACGCCATGGCGCAACACACAACAGTATACGGTTCGCAAGGCAGGATGTCGGGCGCAAAAAAACGCGCCATTCGCGAAGCTACAACCGGGTATCTGTTCATTGCCCCGGCAACCATCTTGCTGACTGTGTTCGGACTCTTTCCACTGATCTACGCGGTGTATATTAGCCTTCATCGCTGGCGCATCAAAAAGGGTCCCTTCTTGGGATTGAAAAATTACACAAAAGCACTAGGCGCCCCAAAAGACATACTCTGGTTCGTCATTGGCATCGCCTTTTTAATCGGTTCGTGGTATTTATGGAAGAGTATGACCAGAGAACGTCGGAATTGGGCCATGGCGGCAAAGTTCCTGGCAGTCATTGTGTTCATCGTTGGGGCTTGGGGCGCGTTTACGGGACTAGGAAAAATGGTGGAGAGTGGAGATCAGAAAATGTTTGAGGCGTTTGTTGTGACTATTTTCTACGCGGTGGGTATTGTGCCCATGCAGCTGGGATTGGCGCTATTGTTGGCGGTGATGCTGTATCAGAAAATCAAGGGCAAAGACTGGTATCGTATGGTTTATTTTATGCCTTACGTAACAATCACCGTGGCTTCGGCTGGCGTCTTTCGAGCCATTTTCTCTCGTCGTCCTGAAAGCATTGCCAACCAAATTGTAGGATGGTTGGGCATTGAACCGCAAAAATGGCTACAAGAACCACATGGCATTTGGGAATTAGTTTTCGGGCATTTTGGTATCAATCTGAAGGAAGTTTTCAACAATATGGGGGTGGATTCTTTTGTCGCATTCATCCTGGCCGGCCCCTCTTTGGCGCTTCTTTCCATCATGCTTTACAACTTGTGGGTGTTTGTGGGTTACAATTCAGTCATCTTCCTTGCCGGCCTGGGGGCCATCCCCTCCGACTTATATGAGGCGGCAGAAATCGACGGAGCCAATCGATGGCATATCTTCCGCCATGTGACGCTGCCTTTGCTTTCACCCACTATCTATTTCCTTACTATCATCACAGTGATGGGCGTATTCAAGGCTATCAATCACGTGCTGGTAATGCGAGAACCCGCAGCACAGGGAACAGTCGATACAGCCAGTCTCTACATTTTTGACCAGTTCTATCTCTCTACTCGCTTCGGCTACGCTTCGGCCATAGCTATGATTCTATTCCTAGTAATCTTAACGTTAACCTTTGTCCAAAACCGCATCGCCCAACGGAGGGTTTTCTATGGCTAATCAAACACTCCCTGCGAAGCCAGCCGAAAGACAACAGGTTTCTTTCTGGTATCGGTACAAACTTGGCCGAGCACTACTTTACTTTGTCCTGACCTTTGGAGCCATTGTTGCACTAACCCCGTTCGTTTACATGTTGTTGGGCTCACTGCTCACCCGGGGTGAAATGCTTAACCGAAAACTTTTCCCGCGGGACCCCATTGCCGGTCTGCAAAATTATGTTCAAGCCTGGAATGAGGCCAATTTTAACGAATACTTCATTAACAGTATTCAAATCACAACCATCACCATCGTGGGGATGCTCATCGTTTGCGTATTGGCTGCTTATGCCTTCGCCCGTGTGAAATTCCCAGGGCGAGAAGCGATCTTTGGCATCTTTTTGGCCACTATGATGATTCCAGAGACAATCCTGCTCATCCCGAACTTTCTCATCGTCAATCGGCTGGACAAAATGATGAAGCCTGTGTTGCCCTGGCTTAACAACTGGCCATCACTAACCATTCCCTTTATGGCCAGCGTGTTTGCAATCTTCCTCATGCGCCAATTCTTTACACAAATCCCAGATGAATTATGGGACGCTGCCCGCATCGATGGAGCAGGGCATGTACGTTTTATGGTGCAGGTGGTGTTGCCGCTATCCAAGGCCGTACTGTTCACCGTCATCATTTTCCAGTTCATCGGCTCATGGAACGCATTGGTATGGCCTCTGGTCGTCACCAGCAAACCAGATTGGCGGCCCATTGCTGTCGGCCTTTATAGTTTCATCTCCGAAGCTGGGCCCGAACTCCAACTCATGTTAGCAGGGGCGGTTATCACGACTGCTCCTGTCTTGATTTTATACTTCTTTACACAAAAACAATTTACTGAAGGCATTGCCACCACAGGCCTCAAAGGCTGAATGGATGGCGGGCAATTGTCAATTGTGAATTGCCAATTGTATAATTCCGTTGCAGGTCGCCTATCGGGCGTTTGCATATAAAACGGTTATCCATCCCTCAAACACTCACTCAGTCTCTTTAGGAGGAGAATGTAACTCATGAACAAGCGCATCCTTATCCTTCTCACGCTCTTATTGCTGGTTTCGGCAGTTTCCCTCACTGCTTGCTCCCAGCCAGAGCCGCAGGTAATCAAAGAAACCGTTGTGGTTGAGAAAGAAGTCACCAAAGTTGTCGAGAAAGAAGTCAAGGTGACCGAAGTCGTCGAAAAGGAAGTGGTCGCTACACCCACCCCTAGCCCAGAGGAAATGGATCCTCTGGCTGATGTGGACCCCAGCGGACAAACCGTGACCTACTGGTATCAGCACAGCCGAAAACGCGAGGAAGGTCTGTCAAAGATGATTGATCGCTTCAATTCGACTAACGAATGGGGCATCACGGTCAATGGCGAATACCAAGGACATTACGGCGAAATCTACAAGAAGATGCTGGCCGCTATCGCCTCGGGCGAAGTTCCCAGCTTGGTTGTGGCCTACCAAAACCAGTCCGCCAGCTACCAACTCGCCGACGCCCTGGTCGATATGAATCAATATGTAAACAGCGCTAAATGGGGCTTCAGCCAGGATGAGCTGAACGACTTCTTCCCGGCCTTCTTGAACGCTGACATTAGCCAGCAATTCGGTGGCATGCGTCTGGGCTTCCCACCCAACCGCTCCATCGAGGTGATGTACTACAACGCTGACTGGTTGAAGGAACTCGGCTATGATGGTCCGCCTACTAACTGGGATGAATTCAAAGAGATGGCCTGCGCCGCGGCAAAAACACCATACTCCAAGGGCCCGGCTGACGCTAAACCCATGGGCTATGAAATCTCCACCGATGCTTCACGCTTCGCTTCTATGGTTTTCAGTCGCGGTGGCGACTTGATGAACGCAGACATGAGTGCATATACACTAAACACTCCTGAAGCCCAAGCAGCCATGCATTTCATGCAAGATTTGTATAAAGAAGGTTGTGCTGACATCATTGCAGAGAAATACGGTGATCAGAGTGACTTCGGAGTGGGTAAACTGCTCTTCACCATCGGCTCCTCTTCCGGTCTACCCTACTACAAATCTGCCGTCAACGATGGCGCTGGATTCAATTGGTCTGTAGCAGCGCTGCCCCACAGCACCCCTGATCCTGTGGTCGATATCTATGGCGCCAGCTTGAGCATCCCCAAGACCAACCCCGAAGAGCAACTCGCTGCCTGGTTGTTCGTCAAATGGTTCACTGAGCCTGAACAGCAGGCGGAATGGGCCCAAATCAGCAACTACTTCCCTGTACGCAAATCTACTGCGGCAGAATTGGGCGATTACTTCGCGCAGAACCCCGCCTACGCCACAGCCTTCAGCTTGCTGAAATACGGTAAGGTTGAGCCACCTGTGGCTGGATATGATGTGGTTCGCAACAAGATATCAGAAGCGTACAACGCCATCCTGGAAGGCGCTGACGTTGAAGAAACATTGGCGGCATTGGAGAAAGAGGCCAATGAAATCTTGGCCGAAAACCAGCCGTAATCTGAGTCAAATCCAAGTCTAACCCAACGCCCCGCGAGCTCCGCTTTCGGGGCGTTATTCATTTCAGATATCTGGACAATAGAGACGCTACAGCCTGCCATCATTCATTGAAAGAGAAAGTCGATTCGGCATAATAGCGTATGGCATTGGCAGCCATGCGCTCCATGAGCCATTCTCGCAGCCAGGCACGCTTGCGTTCGAGTGACCAAGACGACATGAGAATCCCCACCGGGAAATTTATATTCAACGCTCGCGCAGGAACAATATGCCGGGTAATTCCGGTAGGAATCTTTTGATCTCCCAAAGCCGCTTCAATAATGTCGGCAGGCTGTAGCGGGGCAAAAATCAACAATGCCGTAATATCAGGATAATAGGGTTTCTGTATCTCCCAAATATCATTGGACGCGCGGTAAATATCGGCCTTCCCACGATAAGTAGCGACAATCTGGTTTAGGAGTTTAAGCGCACCCAAATTACCGCCAGCAGGGGGGATAACTAAACGAACGCCCCTTTCACAAACAATATATGCAATGGCTGCTCGCTGCGCCAGTGCCCGACGAGCCTCATCCAAACTACAATCGATCAATTGTAAGTGATCAATGTTTGTCAAACCATGATCGAACACCTCAAAATCGACCCCTGAAACTACATGGTACCAGGTATCAACAATAATGTCCGGATCATTATAATCGACAACTTGAGCCACAATATGAGAAATCCCAGCCAAGGCGAATGCAGAGGTGCGGTTGGCTCCATCCAGCACGACATACAGATCCGTATTGGGGATAGGAGCGACAATAGGCGGATGCTTCAATAACCCTCCCGCCAAAATGCGATGACTCAACTTCTCTGCCCGCCGAGGATCAAAATCCTCATGTAGCAGAAGAAAATCAGTCGGCAATATCATCAAATTCGGCAAAGCAGTACTGTCACGCATTCTAACCTCAAGCAAGAGATGAGTAATCCAGTAAAAAATTAAATGCCTGTGAGTTAAAACTTCAGACCATGTTAGCTTGAGCATCAAGAAAACATAGTTACCATTGTACACAACAACCCATGTCATACAATAGTCTCTCCAGCCTCAATACGGTTCAACGCACGGAAGGCACTGCACACAGAAAAAGATAGCTTTTGAGAGGGTGATTGTGGTATTATTTTTTTGTTGCACTTCCGCCCACATACGGCGGGCTTTTTATGTAAACCATGATTAAATCATCTCGATTACCCGGATTCTACAAGCTCAATCTCCAAGCCCGACAACAACTTTTGGCAGAGCTGGCCGAACTCTCATCCGCTGACCTGCAGGCGCTGACTGGAGGAATTGGCGCAGGCGATGCGGATGTATTGGTGGAGAACGCAGTTGGGGTTTACGCTCTGCCTTTTGCCGTCGCTCCAAATTTCATCGTCGATGGTACGGAATTATTCATGCCCATGGTCATCGAAGAGCCATCGGTGGTGGCCGCCATGGCTCACGCCGCAAAAATCGTGCGTTCAGGAGGTGGTTTCACCACTGACAGCACCCGCCCAGTGATGATTGGTCAGATTCAATTGCTTGACGTCCCTTATCCCGATGCTGCCATCGTTCGCATCAATGCACTTAAGTCCGAACTGCTGGCAAAACTCGAACATCTCCATCCAACTATCCGCAAACTGGGCGGTGGACCGGTAGATTTGCAGGTACGTAAACTGGAAGATACACCTGCGGGCACCATGCTCATCATACATTTACTGATGGATACTCGCGATGCCATGGGGGCAAATGCCATCAACACTGCAGTGGAAATTCTCGCTCCAGAGCTAGAAGCTATTACAGAAGGCCGGGCGTTGCTACGCATCCTCTCAAATCTTAGTGATCAGCGCCGAGCCTGGGCCCACTGCCGCATCCCAGTAGGCGCACTGGAAACGCCAGAACTTCCAGGCGAAAAAATAGCCCAGGACATCGTCGTTGCGAATGCTTTTGCTGTCGCCGACCCATATCGGGCAGCCACTCACAACAAAGGCATCTTTAACGGCATCGATGCGGTAGCTCTGGCGACAGGACAAGACTGGAGAGCCCTAGAGGCGGGTGGCCATGCATACGCAGCGCGAAGCGGCCGATATCAAGCTCTAACCGAATGGCAAGTGGAGGACAACCACTTGTTAGGACGATTAGAGATGCCTCTGGCCGTTGGCACTGTGGGAGGGCTCACCAAATACCATCCCACCGCTCGATTGGCCCTCAAACTACTGGGCAACCCCGACGCACGTCGACTATCGCAAATCATGGTTGCTGCTGGTCTTGCCCAAAATTTAGCTGCGCTGCGGGCACTGGTCTCCGAGGGGATCCAAAAAGGGCACATGTCATTGCATGAAAGAAGAAAATTAATAAACAATGATATATGATTGAAGTTCGTTTCGGCGAATCTCCAAAAAGGCATCATTCAACATGTCGTCGATCATTCATCATCGACAACCATTACCTCGCTCAATCCTCAAACGATAACCATGCTTCTTACCCCCTCCCGCCCAGTCGGCATTGTCGGCTACGGCGTTTACATTCCCCAATACAGGTTGCCAGCCACCGAAGTTTCCAAAATGTGGACAAACGGAGTAGGCGGTATTCCAATCAAAGAGAAATCTGTGCCCGGTCTGGATGAAGATACTGCAACCATCGCCATCGAGGCAGCTCGCAACGCCCTGGCCCGAGCGGGCCTGGTTGGACGCGATGTGCGGGCCATCTGGGTTGGTAGCGAAAGCCACCCATATGCAGTAAAGCCCACCTCTACCATTGTCGCTGAAGCTCTGGATGCTGTACCTTTACTGCAAGCGGGTGATTGGGAATTTGCATGCAAGGCGGGAACCGAGGCTGTGGTAGCGGCTGTGGGTTTGGTGGGTTCAGGCATGGCTGATTACGCCATGGGCATTGGCGCAGATACTGCGCAGGGACGTCCAGGTGACGCATTGGAATACACGGCGGCCGCTGGTGGCGCTGCACTCATCATCGGCCCTGCACAAGAGGCTCTGGCCTACTGGGAAGGATCTCTTTCCTATGTCACCGACACTCCGGATTTCTGGCGGAGACCGGGTGTAGAGTACCCCTCCCACGGTATGCGCTTCACTGGGGACCCGGCTTACTTCGAGCATGTAGTCACCGCAGGTAAGTTGTTGCTTGAGCAGATGGGCCGCACAGCTGCAGATTATCGTTATGTCGTATTGCATCAACCCAATGTCAAATTCCCCACACGGGCGGCGAAAATACTTGGCTTTAAGCCCGAGCAAGTGGAAACGGGACTGCTATCGGGAGTTATTGGCAACACCTATTCGGGGGCATCACTAGTTGGCCTTACTGCGGTGTTGGATGAAGCGGAGCCTGGAGATCGTATATTGGTAATTTCTTTTGGTTCAGGTGCGGGTAGCGATGCTATTTCGTTGGAGGTTACCGAAAAGGTTGAAGAGCGTCGTGGTTTAGCATTGACTACGTGGCAATATATTAATCGTCGAGTAGTCATTGACTATGCGACATATTTGAGATATCGTGGCAAAATCAGGATGAAATAATGAGTTATACCGCTCAAGGAAACTTTTGATATGAGAGACGTCGCAATAGTAGGCATCGGACAAACACCCGTAGGCGAGTTGTGGGAGAAGTCCCTGCGCCATTTAGGCTATGACGCGGTGCGAGCGGCCATGGAAGACGCAGGCATCGAGACGGCCGAGGCTCTTTACGTAGGCAATATGCTTTCAGGCGAACTCAACGGTCAGGAGCATGTCGCCACCCTCATTGCGGATTTTACCGGTCTACGTGGCCTTGAGGCAGCCAAAGTTGAGGCTGCTTGCGCTTCTGGTGCGGCTGCAATGCGTGTGGGGGTGCTGGCTGTGGCCAGCGGTATGGTCGAAACGGTCATCGTGGCGGGCGTCGAAAAAATGACAGACACCCTACCCGCAGAGACCACTGCAGGTCTAGCTTTGGCAGCGGACCAAGATTACGAAGCCGCAGAGGGTGCAACCTTTGTGGCCCTAAACGCCATGATTATGCGCCGTTACATGCACGAGTATGGCGTGGACAAGGCTGATTTCGCGGCATTCCCCATCATCGCCCATGAAAACGCACTTGGCAACCCCAATGCCATGTTCCACCTAAGACTAACGCCCGAACGCTATGCCAAGGCAGCGCCTATCGCACCACCGATCAACATTATGGACAGCTCCCCCATCTGCGACGGTGCAGCCGCAGTAGTGCTAATGCCATACGAGCGAGCGAAAGAATTTGGGCGAGGTAGACGATTGGTGCGGGTGGCAGCTTCTGTCTCCGCCACCGACACCCTGGCAGTGCACGATCGCCGCAACCCCCTTTGGCTGGAAGCAGCTTACGTCTCCAGCCACAAAGCATACGCACTGGCGGGTCTCACCCCCAACGACATCGACTTTTTCGAGCTACACGACGCGTTCAGCATTATGGCCGCACTATCGTTGGAGGCCAGTGGCTTTGCACCGAGGGGCAAAGCTCTTGAACTAGCTGGTTCTGGTGCTTTAACGCTAGAGGGTCGTCTCCCCATCAACACCATGGGGGGGTTAAAGGCGCGCGGGCACCCAGTGGGCGCAACGGGTGTTTATCAAATTGTGGAGGCAGTGCAGCAATTGCGAGGCGACGCGGGTGCAAACCAACTCGGGCACGCGCATATCGCGATGACACAAAATATCGGCGGTTCCGGGGCCACAATCATCACCCACATCTTGCGGGGCGAGGAATAAAGCGGCGACCAGATATGATGAGCGTCCATTTGAAACGCAATTAAATGAACCGTTGGCTTGACAAACGGTTCACAAACGATTATACTTAGTGTAGAAATGACACTACTAAGATTCAGCCATTTTCATCGACGAGGAAATGATGGACAATTTCGATCTCATTGCAATCTTGATCATTTTAATTTTACTTTCGTTCATTGGAGGCATGATCATTGGTGTGACGTTGACTAGACCAAAAGTCAAAGGATGAAGCATGAAAACAATAATGAGAGATTGGAATACAGAGACCACCACACACAACATGTACGGAAGATCAAGCTATCATGGTATAATTCCCCCATGTTGCCAACAACTTCCTCTCGCCGCGTGATTGCCGATTTAAGCTTGCTGACGGTTTCCTTCATCTGGGGAATTACGTTTGTGATGGTGAAAGAGGCCGTAAAGACATACCCGGTCTTCGCATTTCTCAGTAGCCGCTTTATCCTTGCGTTTTTAACTATGCTTCCCATAGCGCTACTGTTGCGTCAGCGCACCGCAGGCTGGGGGGGAGATACGCCAATTGTAAAACAAATCGCAGCGGGTATGATCATTGGCTTGTTTCTCTTTGCAGGCTTCGGGTTCCAAACATCAGGACTACAACACACAACTCCCGCCAAAGCAGGGTTCATTACAGGCCTATCGGTGGTGCTTGTTCCCATTTTATGCGTGATTGCGCTTCGAGAACGCCCAAGCCTCACAGTATGGGTGGGCGTCGGACTGGCGACAAGTGGGTTGGCGTTACTGTCACTGGTGGGCGTAAACTGGAATGGGGGCATAAATCCGGGCGATGTTCTGATATTCTTTTGCGCACTCAGCTTCGCTGGCCACATTTTCGTCACCAGCAGGATCTCTCACCAGATGAATCCACTCGTTATTACCATGACGCAGATATTGACAGTGGCTCTTTTGGCAACCATCGCCAGCCATCTTTTCGAATCCAACACCCTCATTTTGCCTGACAGACAACCGCTTTTCGCCGCATTTTTCACTGGCGTATTGGCCACAGCCATAGCTTTTGGCGTACAAACGATGGCGCAACGCTTCACCACCGCCACTCACACCGCACTTATTTTTTCTACCGAACCCGTTTTTGCAGCACTCGCTTCATTCTTTCTTGTTGGTGAAAGGTTGGGCCCCAGGCAGTTGTTGGGTGGAACACTCATCTTAGCAGGTATGTTGACAGCAGAACTCGGCCCCAGCCTGAAGAAAGAGCGCGACGAAACACACCACAAACATTAATCCAACCTACCTCTCACCAACATCTACTTCATAACACGACCATAAACAGCATTAAGTTCTAATCATGGATCGCACAGTGCCGTCTTCAGGCAATGAAGAAATTCAATTGTATATGCGCACCTATTACTCACTGTTGCGCAGCACTAGCCCAGTGCAAATCAAAGTGCTCATCGAAGCGCACAAGCGCATGCATTCAGCGCTGCATGTCCGAGCCCATAAAGACGAGCCTGACCTAGCAGCGCTGAATTACGCTATTTTACGCCTGCCCGATGTCATCGATCATGTGCAATTGGTGGTCATGGGCCAGTCTGAACGCATTTTCCGCAAACATGGTTATGCAAACCTTTCAGCCTGGCAACAAGTCAGCGCCCCAGGACGTCGTCGCCGAACTTTTTTTGACGGCATCGAAACATTGGCCGTTTTCATTGCCAGCCGTTCAGACATCGATGATCTAGTCCCCATGTTGGTGGCGTATCAAATCGAACGACGTAAGCTGCATGAACTATTGGGAGATAGCGTAGGGATAGCGTTCCTAGAAGAACTGAATGAGGATGGCGTGAACGATGCGACATTTTGCTGCCAGAAATTGGCGATACTAACCCACACCCAAACTGACGACTGGATGCGTATCTATCGGGTATGGCGAGACAGATTGCCGCAGCGCCTGCTGACAATCGCCACAAAAAAACAAGACATTGCCATCCGTTCCCTTTCGGGCTCGTTAGCCGACTATAGGCGAGCCACGCGTCGCTGGTGGCGACACGTGGAAGAGGTCTTGCCAGATGTCACCTTTGCCGACCGCCCTGCTTACTTTATCTCGAGCAACACCCATTCCATGGCCAATCTTCTCAGCGGCTACCCATTGATTCAAGAACAAAAGCTAGTTCGGTATATTCAGGAGGAAGGAACGCCAGAATTACGCCAGGAATATGAGGATATTCAGAGGGAAAATGTCCCCAGCAGTCGCGAGAATTTCCTGTATTATGTTTGGAAAAAATACGAACAAACTCACCCCGAAGCCATTGCCGAACGCCTTACTCACGAAGAACGCATGGGCATCTTTCGTATCCCCAGCGAATATACAGCATTTGATATCGAAGTTCAGGTTGTTCTGCTAAACCAATTACGCACCGAGCTCATGGACCCACGGCTGCAATTGCCAGCCATTGAACAATTACACAATAGCAACGCACTTATCATCAATATCGACTACCCACTAGGGCTGGGAGCATATCAAGTGCTAAACGAAATCGCTCGAAACATTGATGAGGTGCGAGGTGCATTCATCATGGGCAAGGCAGCGACACTCAACGGACGCATCGGAGATGTAATGATTCCAAATGTGGTGCATGATGAGCACTCAGCCAACACTTATCTGTTTCGCAACTGCTTTAGTGCAGATGATGTACGCCCATTCCTGGTGTATGGCTCTGTATTGGACAATCAAAAGGCAATCACTGTGCCAGGAACTTTCCTACAAAACCAAAAATATATGGCGGTTTTTTACAAAGAAGGCTATACAGATCTAGAAATGGAGGCGGGTCCTTACATGAGTAGCATTTACGAGATGTCACGCCCCAAAGGTCATCCCTACAACGAAATCGTGAATCTGTACGAAACTGCTTTTCCGATAGGAGTGCTCCACTATGCTTCAGATACCCCATTCAGTAAGGGTCAAAATCTCGGAGCGCAAAATCTATCTTATTTTGGAATGGACCCCACCTACGCTACGATGATTGCGGTTCTACGCCGTTTACTCGCTGCCGAACTTGAATATCGTCACTAAGGCCATCACCATGTCCGACTTTGGGAATATCGACTATCTACGCAAGGGAACCCACCGTCAGAAAAAAGCATACAAAGCTCTCACCAATCTGGGAATTATGGACACGCTGGCAAAATATGACGCCAGGTTAGCGGGCACTATCCCATTGGATGTGGACATCCCAGATAGCGATCTAGATATCCTTTGCAAAGTCACGAACGAGGAATTCGCTGAATTTGCGACCCTATTGGAGGTGAGGTACGGATATTTACCAGGTTTCACCCTGTCGCACAAACAGCGCTATGGCCATCCTGTTGTGATCTGTGACTTCAATTACTGTGATTTTCCCATACAGATATACGCCTCTCCCACACCGGTGGAAATGCAGCGGGCCTGGATGCATATGCTAGCGGAAGCCCACTTGTTGGCAAGGGCAACAGCGAAGGAGAGAGAAGCAATACGCATACTAAAACTGGAGGGCACCAAAACCGAACCAGCGTTCGCACAGATTTTTGGCCTAGAGGGCGATCCATACGAGATATTATACGAATTAGGAAAAAGGGTCGGTATGCAAACAGACTGAATAGATATCCATGAGAAAAACCCTTCTATCTCTATGGGCATGTTGATTTTTATAGCCCAAGGAACAGAGTCCCTGTCGGACGTATCGCCGGGTTGGAGAATCGCCGCCTAAACCATTGGCGCAAGGAACATACAGCTTTCATCCACCTTTTTGATACCAATATTTGATGTGGTGAAGTCATTGTTTGAATCGGCGTTGCCGTGAAGTAAACGACGAAACACGGACGCCTTGTAACGCTAAAAAGCTTCATAGCAATTGAACCTGTAAGGATGTTGCCCCTGAGGTATGAAGGGCGCTCAGCCATGGAATGCCTAGGAATTTCCCCGATCACAATGATTTTATAAAACGCTTGGGAATCCATACTATCAACTGAATTCGAGGCCACATCAACACCGACAAGAAACTACCGCACGCCTAAGTTCAAATTGTAATCACTTGTTGCACATTTCTTGAAAAACGCTTCAAATCGAACCTGTGTATGAGGAGGATCACTGTACTGGGGTGAGTTTTGGGGTAAGATGGGGATGAACTCAACTTGAACACCAAAACAATGCACGAACTCCCATTTGTTGAAAGCATCCTTCAAATTACATTGGAACATGCAGAGAAAGCAGGAGCCAGAAAAGTTGTCGCTCTAGATTTAGTCATTGGCCAGATGACAAGCATCGTAGATGACTCCGTGCAATTTTATTGGGATATCCTCAGCCGTGGCACTCTGGCCCAAGGCGCCCGACTCAAGTTCCAACGTTTACTTGCACTCTACCGCTGTCAAGATTGCGGCCACACCTACTCGCTTGACGGCCACCACCTGGCCTGTCCCCAATGCGACAGTGCATGCGTGCAGCTCGTCCAAGGCGACGAACTCCGTCTGGAAAGCATCGAAATTGAGGCATGATGCAAAAAGTCGCTTACGTCCTCTTCCTACTCCAGCATGACTTCCGAGGAGAATCTTCATGAGAAAAACTGTTTCTGTGGTGGAAAACATTCTCAAAGCCAACGACCAGCTAGCTCTGGCCAACCGAGCTTTGCTGGAGCAACATCGCACATTCGCGGTCAACTTTATGGCCTCACCAGGAGCGGGCAAGACCTCCATCATTGTTCGCAGTGTCCAAGCTTTGAAAGATCACTTTCGCATCACTGGCATCGATGGAGATATCGCCACCAGCATTGACGCGGATCGTATGGCGGCAGCTGGTATCCCTGCGGTGCAGATCAACACGGGTGGCGCCTGTCATCTCGATGCGGTCATGGTGCATAACGCTCTGCCTGAGGTTGACCTGCCTGCCACAGACCTTCTCATCATCGAAAACGTAGGGAACCTGATTTGTCCAGCCAACTTCCCGCTGGGCGCACATCTCAACATCCTTATCGCGTCGGTGCCAGAAGGAGCGGATAAGCCCTATAAATATCCCACCATGTACCGGGGCGTCCAGGCGCTGCTTCTCAACAAAACCGACCTCCTTCCCTACTTCGATTTTGACGTGGATTATTTCCGCCATGGCGTAGAAGCCCTAAACCCAGGTCTGGCTTTCTTCCCACTTTCTGCCAATACTGGCGACGGCCTCGATAGCTGGATATCCTGGCTGGCGGAGCAGGTGAGCCATTATCTCACCGATAGACACTAAATATCACATCGACTCATGCCCGCACAACATATCCACATTGATGGCGTTGTTCAAGGCGTAGGCTTCCGCCCATTCGTTTATCGACTGGCCCACGCCCATGGTCTCGCGGGCTGGGTGCGCAACAACAGTCAGGGGGTAGATATCCAGGTCATGGGGCCATTATCATCGTTGGACGCCTTCGCCCGCGATCTAGAGATTCAAGCCCCGCCCCTGGCCCGTGTTCAGGCCATCATCCGCCGCCCCATCACCGAGCAGGATTTCAATGGCGAATTTCATATCATGACCAGCCAGGAGGAGCCCGGGTTTACCTTGGTCTCGCCCGACGTCGCAACCTGTTCCGATTGCTTGCAAGAACTCTTCGATCCCCAAAACCGACGTTACCGCTACCCATTCATCAACTGCACCAACTGTGGCCCCCGCTTCAGCATCATTCGAAGCCTACCTTACGACCGCCACAACACCACTATGGCCACGTTCCACCTGTGCAATGCGTGCCAGGATGAATATAACGATCCACTGAATCGCCGCTTTCATGCCCAGCCCAACGCCTGTCCTCATTGCGGCCCACACATCTGGTTTGAGGCCACTGACATCCTCTTCACCGACGAAGCACAAGCTTTGCAGGCAGCAAACCAGTGGCTGAAATCAGGACATATTCTGGCCATCAAGGGCCTGGGGGGGTTTCATCTGGCCTGCGACGCCACCAATGAACGTATTGTTCAAGCACTACGCAAGCGTAAGTCCCGGCCACACAAACCATTAGCCGTGATGATGCGAGACATGGATATGGTACGCGACTACTGCAAAATTTCTTTGGAGGAAGAAGCGCTTCTCACCTCATCAGCCACACCGATCCTTTTACTCGAGCCCAAATCTGCTACCGATCTGGCAACCGGCATCGCCCCTGGTCAACGCTCAATAGGCGTCATGCTTCCTTATACCCCGCTTCACCACATCCTCTTGAGAGATATTAATCGTCCCCTGGTGATGACCAGCGGTAACCGCCAGAACGAACCCATCGCCCGCACAAACGAGGAAGCCCGGACAAAGCTGGGGCATCTAGCCGATGCTTTCCTTTGGCATAATCGGCAAATACACAATCGGATTGATGACAGTGTGTGGATGGTGACAGCGGACGGCCCGACTCCCATTCGTCGTTCCCGGGGCGAAGCGCCTAGACCTATCGAACTGGCAATAGAGGCCACCGACCCCATACTGGCCATTGGCAGCCAGATGAAAAACACATTTTGCATTCTCATAGGCAGTCAGGCTTTTCTTAGTCAGCATATTGGCGAGATGGACGACGTGGAGTCTTGGGATTTCTTTACAGAAAGCGTCTACCGCTACCGGGAGCTATTTGGAGCCCAACCAAAAATCATCGCCCACGATCTCCACCCCGACTTTACCCTCACGGCCATGGATGCCCTGGAGACTCTGATTCCCAACGCTAGAGCCGTCCCCATCCAGCACCACCACGCGCACGTCGCGTCCTGTCTGGCCGAAAACCAGGCATCTGGCCCGGCTATCGGCCTGGCCCTAGACGGCACAGGTTATGGGCCCGATGGCACGATATGGGGCGGTGAAATCCTCGTCGCCGACCTGAAAAGCTATCGTCGCGTTGGGCGGTTGGAACCCTTCCACCTGCCGGGCAACGAGGCGGCCATTCACCAGCCTGTGCGCATTTCCCTGGGCCTGTTGCTAGAAAGCCTAGGGCAACTTCCGCCAAACCTGGATGTCGTCCAACGCACTCATGAGTCTTTGCGCCGGGCTGTGACTGTACAGCTACGCCAGAACCTAAACGCGCCTTCCACCTCTAGTTGCGGCCGTTTTTTCGATGCAACCGCAGCGCTTCTAGGCCTGCGAGACACAGTCACTTACGAGGGGCAGGCTGCCATCGAGCTGGAAACGCTGGCCGCCCCCCATATGCCCATCGATCCTTATCCCGTTCAGTTGGATAGAACACGCCAGTTATGGCAGCTTCCCACACGGGGCATTTTTCGAGAGATGACGTCGGATATTCTCTGGGGGGCGCCTCCGGCTGAGATCGCCGCCCGATTCCACGCCACTCTCATCGCACTGCTCTTCCAACTGGCTCAGCGTTTACGCCAAGAAACGGGCATAAACCAAATTGCACTGAGCGGCGGATGTTTCCAAAACCGTATTCTGTTGGAAGGTCTCCTACACGCATTGCGAGTGCAGGACTTCACCGTGCTCACCCACCACCAGGTGCCAACCAATGATGGCGGTATCTCCCTGGGGCAGGCTGCTATTGCGGCAGCTCACATCACCGCTGGTCAATAAATCACTTTCCATCCTTCCTCTGCCTCCAACTCATACCACGCTTCCACATCTTTTATCTCATGTGCCTAGCCATTCCAGCCCAAATACTTTCCATCGATGGATTTCAAGCCGAAGTTGAATTCGGCGGGGTACATCGCGTTATTAGTCTGCAACTTCTACCTCAAGCCCAAATAGGCGATTATGTGCTTGTACATACGGGCTTTGCCATCAGTATCATAAATTTAGAAGAAGCTCGCATCACGCTGGATATCTTGCGGCAAAAAGGGGATTAGACACCGTCGCGCAAAAAGAATTGCAGCCACTTCACTCTCCCATCCGATTCCCGACGAGCAAGAATAAAGATACCCCATGAGACTCGCCCATTTTCGTGACCCTTTGCTGGCCCATCAAATCATTGATGAAATCCATGATGTGGCCAACCGTCCACTAGTTCTCATGGAATTCTGCGGCGGCCACACCCACGCCATCATGCAGCATGGCATCCGTCAGCTCATGCCGAAAAACGTAAAGCTGCTTTCCGGCCCCGGCTGCCCCGTATGTGTCACCTCTCAACGAGATATCGATCATGCAATTGCGCTCTCGCAGCTCCCCGATGTTACGCTGGCGACTTTCGGCGACATGGTGCGGGTGCCCGGAACCAGATTTACGTTGCAGGAGGCCTCGGCCGCAGGATCCCAGGTGCTCATCGTGTACTCACCTCTGGACGCGGTGCGCTACGCCCAAGAACATCCACAGAAACAGGTCATCTTCCTGGGCGTTGGATTCGAAACTACTGCGCCCGGCGTGGCTGCCTCAGTCCTACAGGCCCAAACCCTGAGGTTGAGTAATTACACTGTTTTTTCCATGCACAAATACACCCCTCCAGGCATGAAGGCTATTCTGGATACAGCCGAGATATGCCTGGACGGAGTTATTGGGCCAGGACATGTCTCCACTATTATCGGGTTAAATGGTTGGCGTTTTTTGCCAGCGGATTACAACATACCCGTCGTGGTGACGGGGTTTGAGCCAGTGGATATCCTACTGGCTATCCGCGAGTTGGTGAAGTTGGCAACCTCAGACCAGGCCAAGGCCGTAAATGCCTATCAACGATCGGTGTCGCCTGATGGCAATCCTGCTGCGCTAGAGATTATGAATCAGATATTCGAACCTGTCGAAGCAGATTGGCGAGGCTTTGGATTAATGCCAAAAAGCGGTATGGGTATTCGATCTGTATTGCATGACTTTGATGCAGCCATTCGATTTCATTTAGCCGATATACCATCCCGCGAACCGCCAGGGTGTCGATGTGGCGATGTATTACGCGGTATCATCGAACCCCCCAAGTGTCCACTCTTCAGACAGGCTTGCACGCCAGAGCACCCAAAAGGCCCCTGCATGGTGTCGGATGAAGGCGCTTGCTCCGCCTACTTTCTTTACCAAGAGCTGGAATAGTCCTATGACCAATCGCGTGACCATGGCCCATGGCGCCGGTGGGCGCTTGACCCAACAACTCATCCAGCAGGTCTTTGTCCAACGCTTCAGCAACCCAATCTTGGACCGTATGAATGACGCAGCAGTGCTGAATCTGGAAGATGGACGCTTAGCCTGTTCCATCGACGGGCATGTCATAAACCCTCTTTTCTTCCCCGGAGGTGATATCGGCGAGATCGCCATCAACGGCACAGTCAACGATTTGGCCATGATGGGCGCTCAGCCCCTATGGCTTGCCGCTTCCTTTATCATTGAAGAGGGATTGCCCCTGGCAGACTTGCGCCGCATTGCCGACTCCATGGCTCAATCCGCAAAAAAAGCCGGAGTCGTGCTGGTGGCCGGAGACACTAAAGTGGTGGAGCTAGGCAAGGGAGATGGAGTTTATATCAGCGTGGCCGGCATAGGACGCATTCCGCCCGGCGTGGAAGTTGACGCAGGCAATGCCCATCCTGGAGATATCGTCTTACTTAGCGGACCGATCGCCGCCCACGGCATGACCATTATGACCTTGCGAGAGGGTTTAGGCTTTAC
Source organism: uncultured Caldilineales bacterium (assembly GCA_964650295.1). Taxonomy (GTDB): domain Bacteria; phylum Chloroflexota; class Anaerolineae; order J102; family J102; genus M2005. The sequence continues at coordinate 24,787 of CAZYSY010000142.1, forward strand.
CTCGGAGTTACAAAGTGACACCGCGCCTCTCAATGGTATCGTCGAGGAATTACTCGCAGCCGCCCCCCACGTTCACGCCATGCGGGACGCAACCAGAGGCGGCCTAGCCACAGCACTAAATGAACTGGCACGGGCCTCAAATGTGGGCATCTCGTTTCAGGAAAATGCCGTACCGATCGACAGAGCTGCTCGCATCACGTGCGAACTCCTGGGGCTGGATCCCTTATACGTGGCCAATGAAGGAGTCTTTCTCGTCATCACGCCCCCCAACGAAGCGAGCGCTGCTCTACTGGCATTGCAGAAGCATACGTTAGGGAGACAGGCTGCAATGATTGGTCAGGTGAGCGCAGCGCACCCAGGCAAAGTGGTGATGGAAACAACCTTGGGTGCGAAGCGCATCGTACCTATGCTCAGCGGCAATCTGCTTCCCCGTATCTGCTAACCGATATTATGTAATTTGATGTCACCAAAGCTAAGAGTTGCTTGCTGAAATACGAACGGACAATCGGACGAAACGGGATGACAAAATCGAAATTTCCTTCTACACACCTTGCTTGACAAACAAACTCCCGCCGTGCTATATACAAAAAGAGATAAACATCGATTCAAACCCGTTTCAAATTCCCAGGAAAACTATTCTCGCACCATTTTTAGTGTCACCCATTTTCCTATTGAATTGCCTAATACTAATCTGCATCCCTTTGCTCACCAGGTGGGGATCAGGCATTTGTGGTTTTGAAAGTAATATCGCGCTGTGCGACTACTCAGCCAACCATCCATCAGAGGGACGGCGTTCTGATGGATGTCGTTTTGAGACAAACCTCACAGTTGACAACCTCACGGACTGGTCGGTCATCACCTATTATTATATCATTGTCCGATCATTTGAGTCAGGCGGCGTCCAGCACATTACAAGAGATGCTGGGATTTCAAGACCCGGTATGTCGTAGCATTTCGCTCCGACCGGGGCAGAGAGGAAAAGTAAGCCGATTCTGGCTAATGTACTAGAATCGGACGGCGGAGCATGCCTAGTCTTCACTTCTGCCATCGAAAACCAACCACACACTATGAGGGGTTTCAGTGCGAGCCTTGCCCGAAGATAATAGAACACTGAGCGGGTTACAATTGTATATCCATCGTCAGGCCCGCTCCTGGTGGCGCTACATCCTGGAGCAGACGCTCTTTCTGCTCATCGGCTGGATTCCGACCATCGTGGGCATCGGCTTGCGGGCTGTGATTTATCGATTGATCATGAAGATGGATGGCGTGTCAGCCATCGAGGCGGGCGTGCGCATCCGCTTCGCGGATCAGGTGCATCTGGGCAAAAACGTCTATCTGGATGAGCGAGTTTATCTTCACGCCTGCCCCCAGGGCATTCGCATCGGCGATAACAGCCTGGTGATGTATGGCTCCGTGCTGCATGTGTACAACTTCCGCGATCTGCCGCATTCGTTTATTCGCATCGGGCGAGACAGCCTCATTGGCGAGTACAATGTGCTGCGCGGGCAAGGGGGCATCACCATCGGCGACCGGGTGTACACCGCAACTCAGGTGCAGATTTTGGCGGTAAATCACGTCTTTGATGATCCTGACACGCCCATCGTCGAGCAGGGCATTACAGCCGATGGCATCGTCATCGAAGATGATGTGTGGATTGGGTCGGGCGCGATCATTACCGATGGCGTGCGGGTGGGCCAGGGGGCGGTAGTGGCCGCTGGATCAGTGGTTATCAAGGATGTGCCGCCGCACGCGGTGGTGGGAGGCGTGCCCGCCCGGGTGCTGAAGCATATTGACGGCTCGGAAAAGGGTGAGACCGCCCGGCAGAAGGAGGTGTATTTGTGAACGACCGACATCTGGGCGGCGATTAGTTTCTTTTTGTGTTCTTCGTGCAGGAGGTATGAAGACGATGACCATGTTATCTGTTGTGATCCCGGCGTTGAATGAGGAGGATGGCATTCAGGAGATCCTGGAACGGGTGTTGAACATCCGTGACGACCTGAAGGCTGTTGGCGTCGAGGAGTTGGAGCTGATCGTGGTGGATGATGGCTCAACCGACAGGACGCCGCAATTGGTGGCGGCCTATGAGGATGTGCGGTTGATCCAGCATCCTCACAATCGGGGTTATGGCGCAGCCCTCAAGACCGGATTTGCCGCAGCTCAGGGAGAATGGATCAGCTTTCTGGACGCGGACGGCACTTATCCGCCCGAGTATTTTCCCAAGCTGTGCCAGGTGGCTCGGGAAGAGGATGCGGACATCGTCATCGGCTCCCGCATGTCGGGCGCAGAGAGCGAAATGCCCAGGACCAGGCGGCTGGGCAATCTCATCTTCGCCAATCTGGTGAGCCTGATCAGCGCCCAACGCATCACTGATTCGGCCAGCGGCATGAGGGTGTTCAAAAAATCTATCCTCGAGCAGCTCTATCCCCTGCCCGACGGCCTGAACCTGACGCCGGTAATGAGCACCCGGGCCCTGCACGAGAACATGAAGATGGTGGAGACCTCCATCCCGTACAGCGAACGGCTGGGACGCTCCAAGCT
>CAZYSY010000143.1:0-33789 GCA_964650295.1 uncultured Caldilineales bacterium
CGACGCCCGGCGTAAGGACATGACCATCGAGGAGTACGCGGCCAAGATGGCCAGCGTGTGGCGCAAGGGCCTGGCCGAATGGGGCGAGGGCCCGGAGCGCATCCGCATGCTCAAACAGAGTGCGGATTTCCGCATCTACACCCCCGGCTCCGACGCGGGCCTGCCTATCTCCATCCTGGCCTCGCTGCGAGCGCCGAAGCTGGATTGGGAGGGCAATAAGGAGCTGTTGCGGGAGCAGATTCAGGGCACGGTCAGTGCGCTGCTGGGCCTGGTGAAGATCGACGCGGATCCGTTGCGCAGCCGCGAGCACATTCTGCTCTCAAACATTTTCGAATACTACTGGCAGCGGGGCGAGGACCTGGATATGGCCAAGTTGATCATGGCCATCCAGAACCCGCCCATCACCAAGCTGGGCGTCTTCGATGTGGAGACCTTCTTCCCGCAGAAGGATCGGTTCGAGCTGGCCATGGACTTGAATGCGATTATGGCCGCGCCCAGCTTCCAGTCCTGGCTGCAAGGGGATCCGCTGGATATCGATTCTCTGTACTTCAACGACGCGGGCAAGCCTCGGCACAGCATTTTTTACATCGCGCATCTCAGCGAGCCCGAGCGCATGTTCTTCGTTACCCTGCTGCTGGAGCAGCTCATCACCTGGATGCGGCAACAGAATGGCACCACCAGTCTGCGGGCGCTGATGTACATGGATGAGGTGTTCGGCTTCTTTCCGCCCACGGCCAATCCTCCCTCCAAAAAGCCGCTGCTGACGCTGATGAAGCAGGCCCGAGCCTACGGTCTCGGCGTGATCCTCACCACGCAAAACCCGGCCGATCTGGATTACAAGGGCCTGACCAACGCAGGCACCTGGTTTATCGGTAAATTGCAGGCCGAGCGGGATAAGGAGCGGCTGCTCAACGGGCTGCTTTCCGCATCGGGCGGCGAGGGCAGCATGGACCGTCAGGAGTTGATGAAGACCATCTCCTCACTGGGCTCTCGCGTCTTTTTGTTGCACAATGTGCATGAGGATGAGCCGGTGATCTTCCAGACTCGCTGGGCCATGAGCTATCTGCGCGGGCCCTTGAGCCGCGATCAGGTGGCGAAGTTGATGGAGCCTATCAAACAGGCGGAAGTAGGCGCGGCTGCGACAGCTCAGACCGCCGCGGCGGGTCCGGCCGTCATCCGCCAGGAGAAATCGCCCGAGCCGGAGGAGGAGCTTCCGCCCGGATACAGCCCCCATCCCCCCGCCCTCCCGCCAGAGATACCCCAACTTTATTTCCCTGTGAGCGTCAGTCCCAAACGGGCGTTGGCCGCGCTGGAGAAAGAGGAGAATCGCAACATCGAGCCGGAGAAGGTGCAGTTGGTGTATGAGCCCGCGCTTTATCTGGCCGCCGAGGTTGCATTTGTGGATCGGCGCAAGGATGTCAGCGAGGTGAAGACCTACCACCATCTGGTTTACGCCAATGAGTTGGATGCGCTGGTGGATTGGGAGGCGGCGGAGACTATCGATCTTTCCCCCGATGATCTGGAGGAGGAGCCTGATCAGGAGGATGCCATCTTCGGCGAAGTTCCCCGAGAGCTATCCACCGCGCGCAAGTTCAAGAGTTTGCAAAAGGATTACTCCGATTTTCTCTACCACGAGATGCGTCTGCCCTTGCTCTATCATCCCAAATTGAAGATTTACAGCCAGCCCGATGAATCGGAGCGCGGCTTCAGAATCCGGGTGGCGCAGGCGGCCCGGGAAAAGCGGGATGCTGAGGTGGACAAGCTGCGCAAGCGTTACGCCACCAAGCTGAATCGTCTGCGCAAGCGGCTGGAGAAGGAGAAGGATGAGCTGGAGGAGGATCGGGCCGAGTATGCGGCCCGCAAGCAAGAGGAGATGGTGACGGGCGCTGAGACGGTGTTGGGCATTTTCGGCATCTTCGGGCGCAAGAAGTCTCTCTCGTCGTCGATGACCAAGCGCCGTATGACGGCCAAGGCCAAGATGGATGTGGAGGAGTCGGAGGAGGAGATCGTCCGGCTGCAGCAGGAAATTGACGAAATGGAGGCCGAATTGAAGGCCGAGGCCGATGAGATCGCTCAGCGTTGGGAGGCAATGCAGGATGACATCGAGATTTACGAAGTCAAACCCCGCCGCGCGGATGTGGATGTGAATCTGGCCGCGTTGGTGTGGCTGCCTTATTGGGAAATCCTCTATGACGCAGGCGGCCGGCGCGTCAGCGATCGCATCGCCGCCTGGAAGCGAGCGTAACTCATGCAGGTTATCGGAGCTATTTTCTTCTTCATCTGTCTCTCTTTTGTCATTGTCATCTTGGGCGTCGTGGTTTTTGCCATCTATCTCAAAAACAAGATGACGGTGTTCAGGGAGGTGCAGGCGGAGAGTGAATCCTACCATAATGAGCCTTATGTGGATGCAGATTTTTACTCCATCGGCCACGATGACCCCACGCCCGAGAGCTTCACCGCCACCACTGATGAGGTTGTCGACGCCACCTACCGGGTCATCTCCAGCGATGATGACGAGGATGGCGCTGCATCTTCTTGATCGCAACAGAAATATCAAATCACAACGACACGAAGTCACAGCGAGACGAAGTTTGTTGTTCTTGGCGTCTTGCGGCTTTGTGGTTCAGGATAAACCCATCAGAAGGGCACTATGAAAAAAGCAGTCAGCATCAGTCTTGGCAGCAGCAAGCGCAATAAGAAGGTTATCATCACCTTCAAGGATGAGCCGATTAGCGTGGAACGCATTGGCACGGATGGCGATCCCAATAAGGCCCGGCAGCTTTTCGCCGAGTTGGATGGCCAGGTGGACGCCTTTGGCGTGGGCGGTGTGGAGCTGTATCTGCGGCTCGAGGGGAAGGAATATCCGCTGCGATCGGGCCTGGGTTTGATCAAGGATGTGCGAAAAACGCCTGCGGTGGATGGTCGCGGGCTGAAGCACACCCTGGAACGACGCGTTTTCGAGCTGGCCGCGCCCCAGCTGGGCGGGATTCCCCATTACGCACGGGCTTTTGTTACGCTGGCTGTGGATCGCTACGGCATGGCTCTGGCTGTGGCGGATGTGGCGGATGATGTTGTTTTTGGCGACCTCATGTTTGCGTTGGGCATTCCCATCCCCATCAAAGGCATCGATAATCTGCGTCGTCTGGGCCGCGTGCTCCTTCCCATCGTGGGCAAGCTCCCCATCTCCATGATCTATCCCACCGGCGAAAAGCAGGAGACCATCGAGCCCAAGTACGAAAAGTATTGGCGCCAGGCAGATCTCATCGCGGGCGACTTTCTCTACATTCGCAAGCACATGCCCGCGGATCTCTCAGGTAAGGATATCCTCACCAATACCACCACAGCCGCGGATGTGGCGTTGCTGCGGGAGCGAGGCGTACATTGGCTCATCACCACCACGCCCCGCTACGAAGGACGTTCCTTTGGCACCAACATGATGGAGGCCGCGCTGACCGCGTACGCGGGCAAAGGGCGTCCTCTCACCACTGACGAGCTCAACCAACTCATCGACGATCTGGGCATCAGGCCGAACGTGGAGCGATTGAACCAGTAATCCCACAGCATCTCCCACAAGCCACCATGAAACGATACACTTTATTGATTTTCCCCCTTCTCGCCCTGATGTTGGCTCTGGCCGGATGCAGCGCCGCCAAATTGCCGCCTCCTCCGGCGACCATGGAGCAGCCAGTCACTGTCACTGCGCCTCTGTCAACGCCAACGCCCGCCCCCACCGCCACGCCCACGCCATCGCTTCCCGCGCCCGCCCTCTTCGACATCCCCTGGGATGATCGAACCATCTTCGCGGCGGGTTTGATCCCATCTCAACGGGATGCACTGGAAGAGCTGCCCGGAGCCAGCGTCTACCACATCGATTTCACCGTCAGCGATGACATGACCCACGTTTCGGGCAAGCTGGAAGTGCATTACACCAACACTGAGGACGTGTCGCTCAACGAGGTCGTCTTCCGGTTATTCCCAAACATTCTGGGGGGAAAGATGACCGTGAACGACGTGCTCTTGAATGGTCGCCCCACCAAAACGATGCAGGAAAACCAGGACAGCGTGCTTATGGTGGGAATGCCCTATCCCTTGCAGCCGGGCGAACGGGTCGTCATCTCCATGAATTACGAGGTTGATATCCCCACCACGGAAGGCGGCAATTACGCGGTGTTCGCCTATCTGGAAGACGTGCTCGCCCTGGCCCACGCTTATCCCATGATCCCCGCCTACGACGATGAGATAGGCTGGTACACCGAGGTTCCGCCCAATTATGGCGATATCACTTACAGCGATACGGCCTACTATCTGGTGAGGTCTTCACTGCCTGCGAATCAGGTGGTGCAGGCTTCCGGTTTCGAGGTGGAACGTTCAGAGGAGACGGGGCGACAGGTGATAACCTGGGCGGCAGGCCCCATGCGCGATTTCTATCTGGTCAGCAGCGCCAGGTATCAGGTGATAGAGGAACAAGTTGGAGACACCGTGGTGCGGGCCTATGCGCCGGGCGAATTGAACGCCGAAAACGAATTGGCTCTGCAATACGCCACCGATGCGCTCACCGTCTTCAATGAAACCTACGAAACCTATCCCTTCACCGAGCTGGATGTGGCGGGCACGCCCACTCTGGCCGGAGGCGTGGAATATCCGGGCATTGTTGTCATTGCACGCTCACTTTACGATCCTGAACAGCCATTCTTTGAAGTAGCGACAGCGCACGAAGTGGGACACCAGTGGTTTTATAGTGTTGTAGGCAATGATCAAATCCATCATCCCTGGCTGGATGAATCTCTGACTCAGTTCAACACCACGCTTTACTTCGGCGCCATCTACGGCGAGACAGGATATCAGCAAGAGAAAGAGAGCCAGCAGCGCCGTTGGGATTATATCGACGACGCGGACATCCCCCTAGACTTGCCTGTCTCCGCATACGACGAAGCTGAATACAGCGGCATCATCTACGGCCGCGGGGGCATTTTTTTCGATGAAATACGCAAAAAAATCGGGGATAATGCCTTTGAAAACTTCCTGAAGGATTACTACAACACGTTCAAATGGCGTATCGCCACTACCGACGGCCTGAAACAGGTGGCGGAAGCCGCCTGCAACTGCGATCTGACGCCCATGTTCGAAGCATGGGTGTATCCGAAGTAGCCGATTCGTGGTTGATTCATCAATCAAACATTCATTTCCTGGCTTCTTCTCTCCGAAAGTAGTTCCATATGCTCATTACCGCTTACGCCCTCAACGCCCTGTTGATGATCCTCCTCCCCATCCTGTTGGGGATCTTTCTGGCCCGGAAGTTCAAACTCTCCTGGCGGTTGTTCATCTTCGGCGGATTGGCTTTCATCCTCTCCCAGCTTTTCCATCTGCCCCTGAACGCCGTGCTGACCCGGGTCATTCCGAGGCTTGGAGCTGGCGAGGCTGTGTGGTTGCAAGCGCTCGTTTTCGGCTTCACCGCGGCTATCACTGAGGAGATCGCCCGTTACTCCATTCTGCGCAACAACCTGAAGGATGCCCGGAGCTGGAAATCAGCGCTGATGTATGGGGCCGGGCATGGCGGCTTCGAGGCCATGATCCTGGGCATTCTGGCCGGATTGACCCTGGTCAACATGATCGCCCTGCAAAACAATCCCGAGGCCCTGGCCGCGCTGCCCGCCGACAAGATGGCTTTGGTGCAGGAACAATTGACCGCTTTCTGGGCCATGCCCTGGTATCTGGCTCTGATGGGCGTGGTGGAGCGGATTTCGACGTTGATTATCCAAATTTCCCTGGCGGTCATCGTCATGCAGGTGTTCTTGAGGAAGAACAAAAGCTGGTTGTGGCTTGCAGTGGGGTGGCATTGGCTGGTGGATGCGGCAGCTGTACTTGGAGCCGCCCATTTTAGCATTCCCATCACCGAGCTTATCATTGGCGTACTGGCAATGACAGCGCTGATGATCATTTTCTACTTCCGGCCCATCGAACCAGAGGCGGAAGATGCGTTGCCACCATCACCGCCCGATCCTGTTCCCATAAAATCGCTGGATTTCAGTCCCCCCACCGATAAGCTCGATCCATCCCGTTACACCGAATCGTGATCCACACCGAGCAACTCACCCGCATCTTCCAGCGCAAAGACGCCGAGCCGATTACGGCTGTGGAGAGGCTCAGCATCGATGTGGCCCGCGGGGAGATTTTCGGCTTTCTGGGCCCCAACGGTGCGGGCAAAACCACTACCATCCGCATGCTCAGCGCGCTCATCCGCCCCACTTCGGGGAAGGCGGTGGTCAACGGCTATCGAGTGGGAGAGCAAAACACAGAGATACGACGCAGCGTGGGACTGCTCACCGAGACGCCGGGCATGTACCATCGCCTGAGCGCCGAATATAACCTACGGTTATTCGCCCAGCTCTATGGCGTGGCCGATGTAGAGGGTCAGGTGTCGAAGTATCTGAAGATGATGGGGTTGTGGGAGCGTCGCCGGGATGTGGTGGGCGGTTTTTCCAAGGGGATGCGGCAGAAGCTGGCTCTGGCCCGAGCTTTGCTACACGAACCTGATCTGGTGTTTCTGGATGAGCCCACCGCGGGCCTGGACCCCGAAGCCGCTCACATGGTGCGGGGTTACATCCGTCAATTGAAAGAGCAAGGCCGCACCGTGTTTTTGTGCACGCACAACCTGGACGAAGCGGATCGTCTGTGCGATCGCGTCGCCGTGTTCAAGACGCGGTTGCTGGTGGTGGATACGCCCGCAAACCTGCGTCAGAAGTTGTTTGGGCGGCAGATCGTCTTTCATCTGGTCGAAGACGCGGCGTCCTTTCTCCCCACCATCCGCGTTTTTCCCTTTGTGAAAGCCCCCCAGGCCATCGAGAACAAACTGGTGGTGCGCCTGGATGATCCCGACAGCCAGAACCCCACGCTGGTGCGGGCTCTGGTGGAGGCCGGGGCCAACATCCGTTTCGTGGGCGAATTGCGTTACTCCCTGGAAGACATCTATCTACAACTGATGGAGAGCGACCAATGAAGACCCTGTTTCTTACCGGAGCCAACCGGGGCATCGGGTTGGCCATCGTCAAAGAGGCGTTGAACCGAGATTATCGCGTCTTTGCGGGCTGCCGTCAGCCAGAGAACGCGGCGGCGTTGCAAGCTCTGGCCGCGAGCAACGCCGACCGGATCAGCTTGATCCCTATCGATGTCACTGACGATGCCAGCATTCGGGCCGCGGCCGAGGCTGTGGCCGCACAGACTCAGGTAGTCGATGTACTCATCAACAATGCAGGCGTCTTTCCCCGGGGCGAGCGCATCGGCAATCTTGACGCCCGCACCATGCTCCACGCCTTCCACGTCAACAGTGTAGGCCCGATGATGGTGGTGCAGCATTTTTTGCCCTTGCTGCGGGCCAGCCGCGGGGCCAAAATCCTCAACATCACCTCGCAATTGGGCTCCATCACGCAGCCAATGGGAAGCTATTACAGCTACAACAGCAGCAAGGCCGCGCTGAACATGCTCACCCGCATCCTGGCTTCTGATCTGCGCGCCGCGAGCATTCTGGCCGTGGTGGTGCATCCTGGCTGGGTGCAGACCGATATGGGGGGCAGCGCCGCGCCCCTACGCCCGGTCGAATCCGCCCGCGGCATTCTCACCCTGGCCCAGCGGCTGAGCCTGAGCGACACGGGCGAGTTCTTCACCTGGGATGGTCGCAAACATCCCTGGTAGAAAACATGGATAGTGATACGAATTTGACTGACGCCATCGGCGGTGAATGGCTCCTGTCACCACACAGGCACGACGGACGTCTAACTTTCCCTCAGTACTGCGCCAGATTGCCTTTGATCTGAGCTCGTCCTAGCGCCCACCGCAATCCCAATACGCCTGCGGGCAACAACACCGCAGCAAACCCCAGCAACACCATCATCTCAGGAATCAGCTCCGCCCAGGTCGCGCCATTAAGCAACGCCTGCCGCAAACCGACCAGGGCGAACGTATGAGGCAAGAGCCAGGAAAGCTTCTGCAAAGGCGCTGGCAACAACTCTGGCGGAAAATATGTGCCAGCCAGCAATCCAGCCGCAGCCTCCACCCCCCATGACACCGCATTGCCTCGCTTGAATACCAGGATCATCGATGCGCCCAGCAATCCCAAGCCACTAATAGCCAGGCTTGCCAACAAGGCAATGAGCAGCGCGGCGCCAACGTTGGCCTGAGCCAGAGGAGCGCCCAACAATAACCCCAACAACAAATACACCAAAGTCTCGCCCAAGGCGTAAAGATATGGCCAGAGATTGGCGCCAAAGATTAGTACGGGCAAAGGGATGGGCAAGAGCGCCTGCACCTCCAGTGTACCCATTTGCTGCGCCTCGGTAATGGCTCCGGCGTAGCCCGAAAGGCTGATATTGAACAAGCGTACAAAGGCCAACCCAATGAGAGCATAGGCAAAATAATTGCCGCCATATTGCTCCAGCCCCGGCGGAGTGCCTGTCACCAGCTTGCTGATAAAATAAAAAACCACCACCTGGAATAATGTACTGAGGAACCTGAGCACGAAAGCCAGGCGATAGGTCAGTGCAATTTTCACATCTCGCCGGAACGTTTCCCCCAGCATAAGCAGCCAACTTTTAACGCCCATATTCTGTCTCCGTGCCCGTGAAATGAGCATAAATTTGGGCCAAAGCATCGGTGCGAGTTGCAGCCGAAGGCAATCCAGCCTGACGCATCAACTCCTCCACTTCGCCATAAGCCAATAACCTTCCGTGCTCCATCACCAAAATACGCCTCGCAAAAGGAGCCACAGCGCCCAGGCGATGGGTGGAAAGCAAAACGCTGGCCCCGGGATGCTGACGTTGATACTCATCCAGCAGACGCATGAAATCCCCAGCAGCGGCCGGATCCAGACTACGGGTTGGTTCATCCAGCAGCAGCACGGTGGGATGATGAAAAAGCGCCCGGGCCAACGCCAACCGTCCTCGTTGCCCGCTGGAAAGACTGCCAACCCGACGATGGATAAACTCGCCCAAATTCAATGAATGAACCAGCTCTTGCAGGCGTTGCTCGAACCTTTGGCCTCGCAAATCATATGCTGCGGCGAAAAAACGCAGATTTTCCCGCCCACTTAACCGCCAGAAAAAACTGCGGTCCGGGTCTGTGATGACGCCCACGCGGGAGCGAACGGCCCGAGCACGACTCAGAGGCAACCCGGCCACCCAGGCTTCGCCAGCATCAGGCTGCAATAGCGTGGCCAGAATCTTGAATAACGTAGTCTTGCCGGCGCCATTGGGTCCCAACACCACCACCATGTCTCCCGCCTCCACAACGAAACAAACAGGATGCAACGCCCGCACAGGGGGCGCACCAGGATAGGTTTTGCAGATGTCGCGAACGCGGACGGCATGAGGAAGTGCATTCATGAGTTGAGCGGTGTAAGGATGGGGCGATCGATGTAGCTACGCACCACCTGAACGAGAGCGAGATAATCGGGATGCGTGAGAAGCGCTTCGGTGCGGGGACGCGGTAAAAGGATGGGAATATCTACCTTGAGCACGCCAGGACGTTGCGAGAGAACCAGCACCCGGTCAGCCAGCCATACAGCTTCGCCGATGGCATGCGTCACCATAAGCACGGTCCTTTTTCGCATTTGCCAGATGCGCAACAACTCCTGATTCAGATATTCTCGCGTCAATGCGTCCAAAGCGCCAAATGGTTCATCCAACAATAACAGTTCAGGATTTTGCACCAGGGTGCGTGCGATTGCTGCTCGCTGCTGCATCCCCCCCGAAAGCTGATGTGGATAATGCCGTTCAAACCCCTCTAACGCCACCAACTCGATGTGCGCTCGGGCGATTTCATAGCGCTTCTCCCGTAGTTCGCCGCGAAGCTCCAACGGCAGAGCGACATTATCAAGCACGCTCCGCCAGGGCATAAGATTACTGTTCTGAAACACAATACCAACGCCAGGATTAGGGCGAGTGATAGGAGCGCCATCCAGCGCAATAAGGCCAGAACTGGGTGGAAGCAGGCCCGCAATGAGGCGTAGCAAGGTGGATTTGCCGCTACCGCTGGGACCGACCACACATACAAACTCACCCCGTCTCACCTTAAAACTGATATCTTTCAAGGCATGTGAGGGGTCTTTAGGGTCGCCAAAAGTCTTACAAACGTGTTCTAGGGTAAGAAGCATGACGCGGAGATAAAAATGAAAGCGAGATTTCGAAGGCCGCAATGCAGACGATTACCTGCGAACGCCAACGAAAACGCTGGCAGCGCAGGCAGATTACGGAGCCGCCTAAGTAGGTTATCGAACATTGGCCTCCTCAACGAACTCATTGGTCCAGAGTCCATCCGTAGAGACACGCTTGTTCACAAGTCCTGCATCCTGCATAAAGCGAGCCGTAGTAGGCCAGATGGCTGGATCGGTGCGACCCAAATCATCTGGCGTATTGGGCGTCCAATAAGGTAGCGATGCGTCGAAGATGGCGCGATTAGTCTCACGATCTTGTGCAGCTTCCGGTACATGTTTCAGACTGAGTTCGAAAGCCTCATCTGGGTGGGTAATAGTAAAGGCAATCCCACGTAACATTGCCCGCACCATCCCCGTTATCTGGTCAGGATGGTTGGTGATCACCTTTTCACTGGTGATCAAACCATTGCTCGGCAGATGCATGTAATCATCCACCACGATGATATGGGTGGGAATATTTTGCACCTGAAATTGCACTGGGCCGTTGGCTGCATAATCTACCGCCGCATCGACCAGCCCCTGTTGTAGCGCCGCCGCCTGAGTGAAACCAATGCTTTGCAAAGCGATTTGTCGCTCTGGCAAATGCGTCGCGGTAACCAACGCCTTCCAACCCACATAACTGGTCCCAAATAAACCTGGAATCCCAACCCGTTTACCGACAAGCTGGGCAGGCGTTTCGATGCCATTGGCTGCGGGAGAAAAAACGACGATGGGATATTTCGTATACCATTCGGCCACATAAACAACAGGCAATCCCTGCGCCCGGGCTAGAATCAGTTGATCGCCGCTGGCAATGGCAAAATCCCGTTCACCAGCGCCAACCAGTTTGATGAAATCTGTCTCGAAGCCATATTCCAGACTGACATCGAGTCCTTCTTCCGCAAAATACCCATTCTCGATAGAGACGTAAAGGGGAGCGAATTGAACGCTAGGGATGTAACCAACGCCAAGCCGTACAACAATGGGGCCCGAAGCCGTCGGCAAGATCGACGTTGACGCCCCACCGCAACCAGCCAACATCAAGGGAAAGATGAGGGAAAAGAAGAGAAATTTGATAAAGGGACCTCGAATCATTATGGTGTAAAAAGAATTTTCCATTCAAGTCTAAGCTAAAATATCGCTTATTTGGCTCGTTTCCAGGCCAGTAGATGATACTCCAACAGGCTAACCAATCCGTATAAGCCCAGGGCAATAACCACCAATGTGAACAGCGCCACAAACAATAGAGGGGTGTCTAGCAGTCCCTGGGCCAGGTTAATGAGGAAACCAAGTCCCCGGTCAGAACCAACAAACTCGCCAATGACTGCACCAATCACAGCCAAAGTAGCGCCGATTTTGAGCGCTCCCAGGAATACCGGCAAAGCGGACGGCGCTTCGAGCTTGACGAAATTCTGCCAGCGATTGGCCTGCAACGAACGCATCATTGCTACAAGTTCAGGCTCCACCGAGCGTAAGCCGACGATGATATTCACCAACACGGGGAAGAATAACACCAAAGCAGCGATAAGCATCGTACGGATCATTGGATGATGAATCCAAATGACCAGAAGCGGAGCCAGAGCCACCACCGGAAAAGCCTGCAATGCGACCACATAGGGAGACACCAACTGATCCAACAAAGGAGATTTTGCCAACAAATATCCTAAAAGCGTAGCGAACGTGACGCCCAGCAGGAGTCCGCCAAGAATTTCCATCAAGGTTGTGCTGGTGTGGGTGAGCAGGGAGCCATCTGCTAATGTGCGCAAAAAACGTTCCCACACCACCGCAGGTGCAGGCAGGATAAATGTGGGATAATCACGCCAGCGCACCAGTGCATCCCATAAAAACAAGAACAGCGCCAGTGACGCTACGCCCAAAATCACCCTGGCCACGCACAACGTGCGGTGGGAACACAAAATAGATGAGGGGGGAGATGAGGGGGGAGAGGTTTGGTCTGTCATGAGCGAAAACGTGCATTAAAGCCACCAAGTGCATATTATCCACTGATTGGCATATTTCGGCAACACGAAGAATCACCGATCGACACAGCACGAAATTGATATGGCGCACCACTATCGACGAAATTACCGTTCTGCGCCGAGCAAACCGATACAGCGTTTCAAACCGCATCCAAGGGGTGCGCAGCGTCAGAGGGTGCGTTTCATGGTGAAAGATTATCCCAAAACGGCTTAGCGCTCCCACTCAAACGCACATCGAGCCCAAGGGGGTGCGTTTCAGTTGGGGGGCGCTTTTATTGGTCGGGCGGATTGCGAATCCGCCCTTGAGCGCCGGTCGGATTATGAATCCGCCCTGGGGAGCCCCGCTTCGGAGCCGGATTCGCAATCCGGCGGGTTTTACAATGCCTGCCCCAATTTTGAAACGCAACCCCTTTGATGGGAAAGTTGACATCCCCAGGCTCCCGTGCCACAATGTCAACATGGCCCGATTTACCGATCCACCCCCTTTTCCGCCCCACTGGCTAGAGGCGTTGCAAGCGCTGGACGTGCGCTGGCAAGGGGGAGATGCCGCCACTCAATCAGATATCGATGAAGCCCTGGCGTTGTGGCGCCAACGTCTGCATCGCCCACCCGAGCCAGATGAGGAATGGTTCGATATTGTGGATGCAACTGGGGAGCCGTTGGGTCTGATGGCGCCACGGTGGTTTGCTCATCTCACAGGATTGCGTCATCGGGTGGTGCATGTGCTGTGCACCACGCCCCAGGGGCTGTTGGTGTTGCAGATGCGCTCACATCGTCGGCCCGACTGGGCCCAGCATTTTTCCACCACTGCCGCCGGACATGTCAAGGCGGGAGAGACCTGGCAGCAGGCTGCCCTGGCCGAGATCGAAGAAGAGGTCGGGTTGACGCGTACACATCTGTCTCAGTGGTTGGCGACAGATGCGCTGGTTCCGGTGGGAGCTCCCTACCTTGGCCGCAAACGCCAAGAGCGTCACCCAACGTTTCTCAACGGTCTGCCCATGTTGGATTGGCAAGTGAATCAGATTTTTACGGGTGAGATCACCGCCTGGGGCTTGACGGCCATTCATTTCGATGATGGGGAGGTGGATGGTGTTTATCTCACGCCGCCAAAAGAAGTGGCCCGTCTGGTCCAGCAACGCGATCCCTCGCTGGCTCCCAATCTGTTCGAGGTCTTTCCTCGTTGGCAGCAGTTTCATGCGGGTGTGTTTCAATCTCGGGGCAAGTTGTCTAATGATGCACTGGCCGAGTGAACTTGGGCTCTGCAGGCGTAGCCCCACCTTAGTTTCCTCCCCCGCTCCGAGATGGGCGGGGAAGGAGATGTGGAAAGGTGTTCAGATAGCGCCCATCGTCGCAGGCCTGAAGCGCCAGACTTGAGTCGGTCAGGAACGCGAAAAGCGCCCCCGTTGAAACGCACTCGTTTCATGTGCGCTGATTCAACCTTGCTGTTGAATTTTGTAAAATGGGGAATTGAATTCATCCCCGCATTCGCTCTACCGAGATGACATTCTGCACCCGATCCACCAGATCGATGATGCGGGTAAGCTGTTTGGTGTCTTTGACTTCGATGGTAAGGATGATCGAGGCGAACGGGGATTTGCTGTTGGATTTGGTTGTGGAGCCGCGGATGTTGATTTTTTCCTGAGCCAGGATGTTGGTGATATCCCGCAGCAGCCCCGCGCGATTCCATGCCTTCACCAGGATGGTGACCGGATAGGTCGGCGTTTCGATGCCCCAATCGACCTGAATCAGGCGCTCAGGCTCATTTTGCGCCCGGTGCAACAGGTTGGGGCAATCCTGGCGGTGGATGGTGATGCCGCGACCGCGAGTGATGTAGCCGATGATTGGCTCGCCCGGCAGTGGGTGGCAACATTGTGCGAAGCGCACCAACATTCCCTCCACCCCGCGAATGCTGGCGGCGCGGTCGTTTTCCCGGGCCTTGGGCGGTGGCGGAAAGTCGGGCAGGTCGGGCTCTGTTTCCAGACTGGCCGCTAGCATGGCTTGCTGTTGTAGATCGATGAGTTTGCCCGCGATGCGCTCGGTGGAAAGATCGCCATAACCGATCGCCGCCAGCATATCTTCCACCGTTTCATAATCCAACGCCCGGGCCACTTCGTCATAGCCCAGACGGATGTTGAGTTGTTTCAGCAACCGCTCCATGGCCTGGCGTCCAGCCTGGATATTTTGTTCGCGATCTTGTTTGCGGAACCAGCTCTTGATTTTCGAGCGTGCGCGTGAGGTGCGCACATAGCCCAAATTTGGATTCAACCAGTCGCGGCTGGGGCCGCCTCGCTTGGTGGTGATAATCTCCACTCGGTCTCGGTTTTGTAGTTTGTAATTCAGCTTGACCAGCTTGCCGTTGACTCGCGCCCCGCGGCAACGATGTCCCACTTCGGTGTGGATGTAGTAAGCGAAATCGACAGGCGTAGCCCCGGCTGGCAAGCTGATGAGATCGCCCTTGGGCGTAAAGACATAGACGCGATCGCTAAACAAATCGGTGCGCAGATTTTCGACCATCTCGGTGGCGTCGCCATGTCCTTCCTCCTCATATTGCACCAACGCCCGCAACCAGGCCACCTTGTTGGCGAACTGATGATCGTACTTTCCGCCCCCCTCCTTATAGCGCCAGTGTGCAGCCACCCCTTGTTCGGCCATCTCGTGCATCTCGCGAGTGCGAATTTGCACCTCCATATGTTTTCCGCCTGGCCCGATCACTGCCGTATGTAACGATTGATAACCGTTGTCCTTGGGACGAGCGATGTAATCATCGAATTCACCAGGAATTGGAGTCCATCGACTGTGGATTAACCCCAAAACGGTGTAGCAATCAGCCACCGAATCCACAATGATGCGGAATCCATGCACGTCGTAGATCTCCTCGAAGGGCACACCTTTTCGTTGCATCTTGCGCCAGATCGAATAGATGTGTTTGGGGCGACCACTCACTTCGCCTTTGATCCCCGCTTTATCCAGCTCCCGCCTGATTTCTCGCTCCACTAGCTTGATGAATCGTTCTCGAGTCTCGCGGCGTTGCGCCAGTGCGGATTTAAGCTGTTGATAAATTTCGGGGTGCAGATAGCGGAAGGAGAGGTCTTCCAGTTCCCATTTGATCTGCCTCATGCCCAAACGGTTGGCGACCGGAGCGAAAATATCGAGCGTTTCACGGGCGATGCGTTTTCGTTTTTCGATGCTAGAATGCCCATCCAACGTGCGCATGTTGTGTAATCGATCCGCCAGCTTGATGACCAGGATCAAAGGGTGCTCCGCCGAACTCATGAAAAGTTGGCGCATATTCTCAGCCCATTCTTCCTCCCAGGTGGGCGCACTACGACGTCTGCCGCCGTTGGCGTCTGGCTTGCCGTGGGCGTCGGTGGGTTCCAGTTCTTTGGCGGTTTGTTTCGAAAGCTTGGTCACTCCCATGACCAGTTTCATCACTTTGACCCCAAACTGTTCTTGAATGCGTTCGGGAGGATAATTGCAATCTTCCACCACATCGTGCAACAAGCCCGCGGTCACCGTCTCTGCGTCTGCGTGCATATCCGCCAGGATGTCGGCCACCGCCAGAGGGTGGGTGATGTAATCATCTCCCGAGCTTCGTTTTTGCCCCCGGTGTAATCTTTCCGCGAGAGCATATGCCTGACGCACCATCTCCAGTTGTTCAGGAGACATGTACTTCAGTTTCGCCAGGACCTGCTCGATGGTCGGGGCGATGTATTTGGTCATGGGCAGCAGCTTCTCCTCGCTCTGGATATGACGACAGGGACGCCATGATGGGACGTCCCTGTCCACTTACACCTCTATTATACGCCTATTTGACGGAAAATGGTAGAGGTATTACACATCCAAATTTTGTACTTCGCGGGCATGACTTGTGATAAAACGGCGCCTGGGCGCCACTTCGTCACCCATCAACATACTGAAGATACGATCACTTTCCGCTGCATCCTGGATGGTGACTTGCAGGGCGATGCGTTTGTCGGGGTTCATGGTGGTTTCCCAGAGTTGTTCCGGGTTCATCTCCCCCAGACCTTTGTAGCGCTGCACATGCACTTTCTTGCCCTGGAAGCGTTTCATCAATCGCTCTTTTTCGTTTTCGGTGTAGACGTAATGTTTTTCCCGGCCTGAGCTGATGAGATAGAGGGGCGGCTGGGCGATATAGAGGTTGCCATTGCTAATGAGCGGCTCCATGTATCGGAAGAAGAAAGTGAGGAGCAGGGTGCGAATGTGTGCGCCGTCCACGTCGGCGTCGGTCATGATGAAGATGTGATGATAGCGGAGATTTTCCAGGTTGAATTGTTCGCCGATGCCAGTTCCCAGGGCGGTGATGAGAGCCTGGATTTCACGATTGCCCAGGGCTTTATCCAGCCGGGCCTTTTCGACATTCAGGATTTTGCCGCGTAGCGGCAGGATGGCCTGGAATCGTCGATCCCGTCCTTGTTTGGCGGAGCCTCCGGCCGAGTCGCCCTCCACGATGTAAAGTTCCGATTTGGCCGGATCGCGTTCTGAACAATCGGCCAGTTTGCCGGGTAGCGTCATACTTTCCAGTGCGCTCTTGCGGATGACCAGATCGCGTGCTTTGCGTGCTGCCGCCCGGGCCCGGGAGCTGATGAGGCATTTCTCGATGATCTTTTTGGCTTCGCGAGGATTGCTCTCCAACCATTCGCTAAAGATCTCGGTCACTGCCGATTCCACCTGGGTGCGCACTTCATTGTTCAGTAGCTTGACTTTGGTCTGGCTCTCGAACTGCGGGTCCACCAGCTTGACGCTGACAATGGCGGTGAGGCCTTCGCGCGTGTCGTCGCCTGAGAAGTTAGGGTCTTTGTCTTTAAGGAGTCCCTGCTTGCGTGCATAATCGTTGATGCAGCGGGTGATGGCGCTGCGCAGGCCGGTGAGATGTGTGCCCCCATCGGGCGTGCTGATGGTGTTGGCGAACGCATGCAGCGATTCGCTGTAACCATCGGTGTATTGAATGGCAGCCTCCACCTGGGTGGTTTCGAAATTGCGCTCGATATAAACTGGTGGGTGCAACGGGTTGCGATTCTTGGTGAGATAGCGCACGAATGAGGCGACGCCCCCTTCGAAATAAAAACTCATCTCCCGCGGCTCATCGGGACGTTCATCCACCAGACGAATGCTGAGCCCGCGGTTGAGGAAAGCCATCTCGCGAAAACGATTGACCAGGGTTTCGTAGCTGTAGCGGGCCTCGGGATCGAAAATCGTTTTGTCGTAGAGGAAATGTTGTTCTGTGCCCGTGTCATTTTTGGCTGTTTTGCCCACAACTTGCACATTGGTGACAGGTTTTCCTTGCTCGAATCGTTGGCGGTAGATCTTGCCATCACGCCTGACTGTGGAAATCATCCATTCACTCAGCGCATTCACAGCGCTGACGCCGACGCCGTGCAAACCGCCCGAAACTTTATAGCCGCCGCCACCGAACTTGCCGCCTGCGTGCAGTTTAGTCATCACTACAGTCAGCGCGGGCAGCCCCGTCTGCTTTTGGATGCCCACTGGAATGCCTGCGCCGTTGTCGATTACTGAGATGCTTTCATCTTTGTGGATGATCACATCGATGTGATCGCAGCGGCCCGCCATGGCTTCATCCACCGCGTTATCCACCACCTCATAGACCATATGGTGCAACGCCGCCTGATCGGTGCCACCAATATACATGCCCGGGCGACGGCGCACCGCCTCCAGGCCTTCCAACACCTGAATCTGATCCGCTGTATACTGTTCTGGCGTCACATTCGATGCCTTTTTGTTCGTTTTTGCCATACGTGAAATACCTTACAAGAATTTGTAGGCTCAACCGAGCCAGGATGAATGCAATTTCTCGAAACGATCAGGGCGTCTGGAGATGGAATCCGGCTAACGCGTCCTTCTGGACGATGCACGCTTCATGTTTTGTTGTTCGAGTCCGATTGTTGGCTCAAGATGACCAGCGAACGGGTTTTCTGCCATTGCTGATAGCGCGATTGATAGAAAAAAATCGCTGCCGCTACAATCGCTGTGCCCAGATACGCATTGCCGCAAACGCTAAGCACAACGCCCCAAACATGGTGGCCCAAAGCCAACCAGATGCGTGAAAATCCTTCGATCAACAGCAAAGTGAGAATGAGAAATCCCAGTGTGCTCATGGCGTTGCGCCCGACCACATTCAGGCTGCGCCAAATCGCACTGACCAGATTCACGCCATCGCTGGCCACCGCATAAACGACGAAATATAGGCCAATACTCAGCCAGATGCTGAAACCAATGAAAAGCAGCCAAAGGATGCTAAAGAGCGCAGCGCCGGCAGCGCCGAAAAATGTCAGGAAGAACGCGCCTATCAGGCCAAAAAACAGGCTAAAGAACAAGATGCCCAGGAAAAGAATGATGAGATAGAGGTTGATATTGAGCCATATCCACCCCCAACGCTTGAGAAACAACTGCGAAAATGGACGCTCCCGCTGCATAACGGAAACGATGT
The DNA here is from genome assembly GCA_964650295.1 of uncultured Caldilineales bacterium. Taxonomy (GTDB): domain Bacteria; phylum Chloroflexota; class Anaerolineae; order J102; family J102; genus M2005. The sequence continues at coordinate 18,629 of CAZYSY010000143.1, forward strand.
GCGCCAACCAAAAACTGCCGATGAGAACGCCCAGCGGGATTAGCGCCGCACTCCAGAGTAACGCGGACTGCCAGGATGTGAGTTCGATCACACTGGCAGAATTAGCGAGCTCTGTCTGGAAATCGAGACGCGTAAAAATAGAGGGCAGACCGGTAAGCAGTCCTGCCAGCAGAGAGAAAAGGTTGTAGCCAGCCCCTAAGCTCTTTAGACTTTCAATAGCTGTATCAAAGTTCGCCACCAATTCAGATGGCATTTCGGGCTGAGGAGGGATCGCCTCAATGAGCTGATTGATCAGCGATGAGATCGATAGCCGAGGCCCCAGCCACAGGAAGAAGTCAAGAAAGACAGGAATGATAATCAACCACAGATAATGGTTGAGGAAGTTGAATCCTTGTTGTAGCGATTCGATAACGCCCAGGGGCTTTTCTTCCGTTTCAATGATAGTCTGCATAGCCCCTCTATTTTACCATGAATCCGCTATTTTCGCTAATCTGTTCGCCTGTGCAGAGGGTTTTAGGGCGTAACGTTATGTTTACTGCTGTTCGCCATGCACGCCAAAAAGGCTCGCCCGACGGCGACCATCGGGCGAGCCAGCATAAGTCTGTGTGAGGCTGTTCTGAAAACTGCTTTGGCTAGATTTGCATTTGGGGGCGCAGCCTTTGGGGGAGAAGAATGACCTCGGAACGGCCAACATCGGGGCGTTTACTTCTTCCTGTGCAAGCTTGGTACAGCGTTGCGCCAATCATTTCCTAGATTCTTGTACATCATTCCGATGGGGCGAAGCATGACATAACCTGGAAGTGACTTCGACCATCCAGTAATTAGCTTTTAGAGATTTCGCGGGCGATGATGTGCCGTTGAATTTCGCTGGTGCCTTCATAAAGCTGGAATATCTTGGCGTCACGCATCAGCTTTTCCACAGGATATTCGCGGCTGTACCCATAGCCGCCAAAGACCTGCACCGCCTCTGTGGTCACGCGCATGGTCATATCTGCACAATAGGCTTTGGCGTATGCTGCCAGCGTGGTGTTGCGATGTCCATTATCCAATAACCATGCGGCTTTTTGGGCCAACAGTCGTCCCGCTTCGATTTCGATGGCCATATCCGCCAGCTTGAAACCAATGGCTTGTTTGGCAATGATGGGTTTGCCAAACGCGATGCGAGTCTTGGCATACTGCGTGGCTTCTTCGAAGGCGCGACGGGCCACGCCCACGGCGGCGGCAGAGACCGCAGGACGGGAGCTGTCGAAAACTTTCATGGCAATGAGAAAGCCCATGCCCTCAGGCCCGAGGCGATTCTCTACCGGCACCTCGACATCTTCGAAAAAGACCTCGCTGGTCCAGGCCGCGTGTTGTCCCATCTTGGGCAGTGGTTTACCTGTGGTGACACCCCAATCGCGCTCGACGATGAAGGCGCTGAGGCCGCCGTAGCGATCTTCTTTGTTGGTGCGGGCAAAAACCACGAAAATGTCGGCTACCGGGCCATTGGTAATCCAGATCTTATTGCCATTGAGTATATATTTGTCCCCCTTGCGTTCGGCGGAAAGTTTGATCGCGGCCACATCTGACCCTGCGCCCGGTTCAGTGACGCAATACGCGCCCATCGTTCCTTCCGCCATCATGCCTAAATATTTTTTCTTTTGCTCCTCGTTTCCAGCGATTTTGATAGGCAACGCGGCCAACGAGTTTAACATCAGGGCAGTTTCGATACCAGAGCATCCCCAAGCCAGCTCCTCGGTGAGAATGACTTCTTCGAGCAAGGACATGCCCGGGCCGCCGTACGCTTCAGGCACGTTAACGCTAAAGAGCCCATACTCCTGCGCTTTTTTAATGACTGGCCAGGGGTATTCTTCCGCAGTGTCGTAATGTTCGGCCACTGGTTTGATTTCATTTTCGGCAAAATCATGGGCCAGGTCCCGCAGCATCTTTTGTTCGGATGAGAATTCAAAATTGAGCATTTTTCGCCTCGTTGGTGGTTGTGAATGGAATTTCCGATAGAAACAGAAGCCGATTTTTGGAATCCTGCCTCCATTCTAGCATGAAGTAACGCAATGCGTCAAAATTGTTTTGCGCAGTGCGTTACATCGCACCCGACCTCCCAAAAACGTCATTGTCATCCACGCGAATCATTGCTATAATGGCTTGTAAGAATTTGGCTCTTTTGGATTTCAGAAGGCATGGAAACCCCGCAGAATCCAGTCGAGCCAGGATATTTTTCTTTCTCTCTTGCCGTCATAGGAGGAGCTTTATGAATGTGTGGATGATTTTATTATTAGGCATCATTATCGGTTGGATTATTGGTGTGATTATTGTGCGTCAGAATTATGAGACGTGCCGCAAGCAGATTGAAGTGATGAAAAAAGACTTGTTTGAGAGTGGTGAACAGTTAGAGAAAGCCTCGCGGGTGTTGGATGGACTGGCGTATGATATTCAGGATAAAGAGAATCAGTTACAAACCCTTGTTCATGAATAAACCTGATGTGCGACTTTTCGGTTCTAAAAGGCAGGCGTTGATGCTTTAATCTGCTGTCCCACAAACAGACGAAGGGACGACAGGACGAAAATGGACGAACAAGATGCTTATTTTGTCCACGTTGGTCACTTTTCGTCCATGTTCGTCGGTTTGTTCAGCGGTAGATGCTTGTTAAGCCCGTTGATGCCCCAGAAAGTTGCACATTGGGTATGAATAACTATTCGCTCTTATTCCATTGATTGACGATGAAGAGGAGAAAAAACATCATGTCGAATTGGCTCGTGTTGTTGATAGGTCTCATTATCGGCCTATTGATTGGCATTATTGCAGGCAGGAAAAATTATGAGAGTTGCCAGGAGCAACTCGAGAAAATGGACGCAGAAATTCGGGCGCGAAAGGAAAAATTGGCCCGGACTCAGAAAGAGATCGCTGCGGAGGAACAGCATTTGGAGGAGGTAGCGAAAGAGGTGGCGCAGGCGGAGGCGCGTGTAAGGATGACGGAGGAAATCGCAACGCGCGCGGAGACGCCCGCCGTTGATCTGGCAGAGGAACCCGGGGAGGGCGAGGCTGTGGCCGAAGTTGTAGATGCTGAAGCCGCCGCCAAGGTGGATGAAGGAGCGGTCGCGGTCGGCGAGCGCACTGAGACCGTGTCGGGCAAAGCTGCGGTTAGTGGCGCAACCGCTGATGTAGCGACGGAGCCCCTTTCAAAACGTGGTGATGTCATCGAGCGTGTGACCGAATGCCCGCAAAAGCTGGCTCGCATCAAGGGGATCGGTCGCGTGTATGAAGACAAACTCTACCAGGCCGGGATCGGCACCTATTGGCAGGTGGCCACTGCTTCGGCCGAGCGTCTGGCCGAGATTTTCGGCATTAAAGATTTTCAAGCGGTGGATTTGGATGCCATTCAGCAGGGCGCCCGAGCGCTTGCCGAAGCCACGGACACGGTGGGTAAGGTGTGGAATGGTCGCCAACCTGATGATCTTGAAAATCTGCCCGGCATTGGCAAGACGTACGAGGGGAGGTTGTATGATGCAGGCATCTGCACCTGGCAGAAATTAGCGGCCTTGACGCCCGAAGAGCTGGCCGCCATTCTCAAAGCCCCTTCCTGGAATCAGCCCAACTATGCCGCATGGATCGCATACGCCAGGGCGCGGATGGCGTCGGCGAGTTGATGGATTCGTGTCGTTGAGAACAAAAAGACCTCCGAGAACAATCACACTCGGAGGTCTTCTTCGATGTGGTTTTGGTTTATCTAACCTTGCAATAGCCGGGCCAGAGTCTTACGGGCCAAAATATGGCTGCTAATAACCCCCACTACATCATTATTTTCGACCACAGGCATGGCGGTGATTTCATTGGTTTCCAGCAACTTGAGCACTTCTGGGATGCTGACCTGCGGCGAGACGCTGATCACGTCGCGACTCATGATCTCAGACACCGGCAAATCGTCAGCTTTGCCTTGGGCGATGGCGTTGGTAATATCCCAGTCTGTGACTACCCCCAACAGCTTTCCATGCTCCACTACGGCCAACATTTCGTTGGGATCATCCACCAGCAGGCTGGCCGCCTGGCGTAAGGTCATGTCAGGACCAATCGTGGTCAGTGGCTCCATCACATCGCGTATGGGACGATAGCGCTCACGGGAGGTGATGCGGGTGATGCTGATCTGCTCTGCGGCCTCTAGCGGCAGCATGTCTGGGTCGGCGATGAGAAAATCGACCAGCTCTTTCATGTTGCGGCGGATCACTTCTTCTCGCTGGCGTACGCCCGCTTCTAATCTTCTGGCGGCGAGCTCCGCCAGCTCTGCTTGATGCTGCTGTAACCATTGCTCTACGGCGGCGCGATCGCCCAAAATTTCATGAGGGAAGCGCAAATGATCGGGCGTTTTGATGATGTGCTCTTGTGCGGCAAAAATAACGCCACCTGAATTGACCAGGAAATCGCTGGCAATGACAACCCCTTGTTGCCAATAGACCACCCGTTCCATACGCAAGCGGGCGGCGCGGCGAGCAGGATCGGGGGAGTAGGTGTTGGCCCCTTCGACGATCATGCTCCACCGGCCCATACGATCCACCGTCATGCAGGGATGGCTGCCAGGATCGACATCGAGATAGCGAGCAATGGGGGCGGCGGGGACAAAGCAAAACGCATCTTCGCGCAGCAAATCATTGGGCGCATTGGCGAATTTCGTCTTCGGGTGCGGTGAGCGCTGGTTCAGCAATCGCGTCAGAAAATAGTGGAATGTGACCAATCCATGCTCATCACGAATGTTCAGGAGCTCGCCGATGGGCAAGCCCGAATGGTCGAACAGATAACCGTGGGCGTCGCTGATGCCAGAGATTTTGGGCGCAGGCGAGAGTTCATCAAGCAATTTGGCGACGTGCGCACCCACCGCGCCAAACCCCTGGATCAGGATCGTCATTTCCTCGCGACTGGGCACGATCATGTTTTTGAATTGTGGCAATGCTTTGAGGCGCGGCATTTGTTCCAGCAAAGCGTCGATGGCAATAACCACGCCTCCGGCAGCAGCGCCCAATTCGTCGATGCGATTCCCCCCCATATCCACAGGTTTGGAGAGGGCGCTGTCGATGCCGTTTTCGATGGCAATAGTTTTCATGTCGGCGTCATTGGTGCCCACATCGGGGCCGGGCAGGTAGAGGGCCCGATAACGGCCAATGAGATGTGCAAATCGTCGCACGATCTCCCGATGTTCTCGTTCGTTGATGGGATGTTCGGGGGCGACGATACCTGACTTGCCGCCGCCATAGGGCAGATTGGCCGCGGCGTTCTTTAGCGTCATGCCCCGGGCTAGATTGAACACGGTAGCCGGAACAAGATCGGGCAACATTCTGATCCCGCCCATCGATGGACGTCCCATGGCCAGATTATCCACCACCAGATATCCGCCTACTTCCAGATCGTCTTGCTCATCCCACACGCACACCACTAGACGCGGGCCCAAATTATCAGAACGTATGCCCAACCGGTTTAGCCGGTCTACATCTGTTGCGCCAAATTCCATGAATGCCAGAGCTCCCTCGTGGCGTAATCGATTCCGCCAGGTTTGCTCAGGCAACGCCTGGCGCAAAAAAGCTTCCATTTGTTTGGGGATCATCGTTGATCACCTCCTGATTGTTGCAAATGAGTCTTGTTAAGTAAGCTCTAATTTCGTCCTGTCGTCCCTTCGTCTGTTTGTAGGACAGCAGATCAATGCATCAAAGCCTACCTTTTAGAACAGAAAAGTCGCACATCAGGTAGTTATTGTATCATGTCCGGCGGGATTTGTGATGTCCGGTCACGATGAGGTTGGGGCGCTGAGGTCTTGCGTATCCTTTCCCAAGCGGCTTTCAGTTGTTTGAGTTCTGCGGGATCCGCGGCAACATGACCATACTCATATGCATTGTACGCCTCTGTGATGTGCTGTAAGGCGTGCTCTTGCTCTGGAAAGGCCTGTATCAGTTGGGGCAGGTAATCGTTGGGCGTCCAGGATGGATCGCGTGGGTAACCTTGTTGAGACGCTAGTTTTTGCACATTGGCATAGATATGGCGAATAGAGACCGCAGCGTAAAATTTTCGTCCCACGCCAAATTGCCCAATTAGCTCCATCAGTTCGCCGAGTTTGTCAAAGCCACGTCGCAGTGCGTCTATCACGCCTGGGCCCTCCAGGCTCTTCACACGCATATGTTCTTCGTCGATGAGGTGGATATGCTGAGCATGGCGTCGTTTGACCAGCCAGAAGACCAGCATCAACAACACCAACATGGCCACGGTGATGGGAATGACATATCGAAACAAAATCTCCAGCCAGCCGGGAGAGGTGTAAATGGTCTGGTCGTATCCCATCACCTTATCGACGCTGGGCAAGCGTTCGGATAGGTTGTTGATGAGTTCTTCGCCGCTCTCGCCACCAATGATGCCTTGCGCCAGATGTACAAACCACTCTAAAAATGGATTGAGTAAGCGCAGGAAAAATAAGATGGCGATTTCAGCATAAGGGGCGATCCAGCTCAGAGGAGGCGTCAGCCATTGCCAAAAGCGCCGGAATCCCTCCAGGCTCCAAATGTGACCAAAAAGCCAGGCGACGCCCAGCACCGCGGTGATGCTGATGCTGGCGACGCCAAGCCAGCTTCGCTGGATGGGAGCCCGACCACCACCCGTGGTGCTGGCTTTCTCTTCCGCTCGCCCCAGGGCCACGGCCAACAAGCCAAAGAAGAAAAAAATATGCACAAACATCATCGCAGATTGGTGGCTGAGGTGACGGAAGATTGACGTGGTGAACAACAAAGCCAGTACGCCTTTGCGAAAATCATAACCGATGACAAAAAAGTTGATGGGGCGTTGTAAAAATGTTACCGCTCGCCACCAGAGAAAGGCAAGGGTTCCCAAAATTACTCCGATTTGAAGCCGTTTGTTTCCAGGTTCGAGGAGTCGCTTCAACCAATTCAGGCTGCTGATGGGCTCATCGGCAAAGACGAGAATGCGAATGGCGATAAGGCCGATGGCAATGAGAATGCCCGCCACGATCGCCTCGAACGTGGGCGTGGGGATATCAAGTCGTTCGAGAAAGTGAGCAATGAGGATCATCCCCAGCATCACGCCCCACAAGCCAAGGAGATGAAGGAGTGCAGACGAACGCCAGGTCGACGGCCAAAAGATCATGACCAGCGGCGTATACCAGGCCATTTCCATGGCGGTGAGCGAAAAGAAAATCGCGTTCTGAATCCAGGGCAAGCCGCGGCGAGGGATAGAAATCAGGGTCATGACGATTGTAAGATGGTGCGAATAGCGGCCCGTTGACGTTGCTCGGGCGTCTGCAAGGTTTTGTCGAGCTGGGCGGGAGGGGATAGTTGCAGCGCATCGGTGAGTCCCTCGGGTACGCGATAGATGAACACGCCATGCGAAAGTTCTGGAAGTGGGCGTGGATCCAATGTGATGAGGACAATACGGCGCCCCACAGCTTTTAGATCAAGTAGTGTGGCGGCCAGGCTTTCGGGCACTGTGGAGGAAACGATCACCAGCGTCGCTCCCCAGGACAGGTGTGGACTTTCGGCGGATAACAGACGATGGAAGGGAGTGGTGGCGAATGGCGTCACCGCGGCCAGCAGTTCCAGAATGGTGATGAGTTGGGCGGGAGAGCGTCCTGGCGGGATTTTGAGGCTTTGGTCGGAATGTGGAAGCGCACCGTTGGCCAATAAACCTGTGGGCCAGCGTTGTATGAGCGCGTGATAACTCACCGAGGCCGCGATGCTCACCATCAGTTCCAGGTGTTCAGGGATGACGCCCATGTAGGTTTTTTCAACCGTTTGCACGTTCAGGCAAACCATAAGATTCAGGGTGTTGGTGGGTTCCAGCACGCGGGTTTGCAAGCGCTGGCGTCGGGCCGATGCTTTCCAATGCACTTTGCGAAAATCATCTTCATGTCGATAGTCTCGTGCGCCTACGGTGCGTAAAGGGTCTTCGAACATAAACTGCGGCGCTGCTTTTGGTCCGAATGGCTCTTTGGCGGGAAGTCCCAATGAGGTCAGGGGCAGCACTCGAGGATACACGACCAATGTCTGCTCTCTGGTCAGACGGCGGGCACTGCGGAACATGCCAAAGCCATCGCCTGTTTCTATACTCACTGGCCCAAAGGTGTGGAAACCACGAGTCGTCGCCCGGATGTGGTAGCTGCGCGTGACTTTGTCATACCATTTCACCGACCAGAAATTATTAAATTCGCCCTTTCCTGTATCGCCGCGAATCAACAATGGGGCATCATCGACAGGCAGTTCTTTGGGAAACACATCGGTTGTGGTCACCCATGGCAATGGCAGAAGCTTGTGGTTGGCCACGCTCACGCGAACCTCCACCGTTTCCCCCATGAACACTCGTTTTTCTGAAAGTTTGCGCTCATAACACACACCAAAGAAGGCAAATCGATTCCACAGCCAACTCGTTGCGACGACTGTCAACAAAATCGCAGCAATGGCCATCAATTCTGGAATCTGGAAGAGTAAACCAAACAACGTAATCACCAGCGCCAATGCCATCCAGGCAGAGTTGAATTGCTCCTGTACCGACGTATCGATGCGTCGGGCCCCATAATCAAAATGTTTTTTGAATGCAGCCAAGGCTTTGTTATTCGAGGTCATGGTTCCCACTACTGGTGGCTGGCGGTGAGTCTTTGTATAGGGCTAGAAAGACATCGACCACCCGGGGATCAAACTGCGTTCCCGCGTTTCTCTTGAGTTCCTCCAGGGCTTCCTGATGCGGGCGTTCCGATTTATAGACGCGGCGGTCGGTGATGGCTCCATAAGCGTCTACGACTGACAAAATTCTGGCCCCGATGGGAATGTTTTCTCCTGCGAGATGATCGGGATACCCCCGGCCGTCATAGCGTTCATGATGATGTCTGACGATTTTCGCCGCTCCCTGCAATCGTGGCAGTGGCGCCAAGATGTTTTCACCAATCTCCGGATGTTTGTGCATGATTTCCCACTCTTCCTCGGTCAGCGGACCTGGCTTTTTCAGGATCGCATCTGGGACGCCGATTTTGCCGATGTCGTGCAAGCGGGCTCCAAAGCGTAGGTCTTCGATCTGTTGCTCACCCAGCCCCATCTTTTCCGCCACGGCGACGGCGATGTTTTCGAGTCGTTGGGAATGATCGGCCGTATAAGAATCTTTGGCGTCGCTGGCCAAAGCCAACGCCAGCACAGCATTGAGATACGCCCCTTCAACTTCATGAAACAGGAACACCCGCCGCAAGGTCATCATAAGCAGTTCTGCAATGCTTTTCACTACTCTTATTTCGGCGTCGGCGCAGCTTTGTTTGTCTCGCTCCACAATCAACACGCCCATGGTTTCATGCTCTTGTACGAGGGGGAGCAGCCAGGCGTATTGCCCTGACTTCGTGAAGATGATCTCTCGCTCCGCCGCGTTCATCGCCAACTCATCACGTGCGATTTTGAAACAATCTGACTCCTGGTTTAAGGCGCGACTGACGGTGGGATACGCGTTGATGTTGTTCACCCAGGCATGATGGGGCCCGACGATGTTTCGGGGAATGACATAATTGCGAAATTGGGCGCTGGCCAGGATGATTTTGACGTGATGGATCTCCGCCACCGCGTCCACCAACGATTGGGCTGTGGCGGAAATTACATCCTCCACCGTGTTGAGTGATGACAGGCTACGAGATAACGCGTAAAGCAGTGATATTTCCTGGGCGCGTTTTCGTTCTTGTTTGATGGAGAGTGAGTTGGCGATGGAAATTGCCAGAGCGTCGGCAATCTGTAAAAGTGGGGGCAGCTTCTCGGGCGTGAATTCGTCAAGTTGACGACTCACGATATTCAATGCGCCCAGCACCTCGTCTCCCACCTTCAAGGGCATGTTTATGCGCGAGCGATAGCCCGTCTGATATAACTGCGCCTCCACAGGATACATCGTTTCTGCGGCTAGGTCTGGCGTGACGTGCACGCGCCCCCCTTCGACATCCGCCACCGCCGATGTGGCGTCTCGTGGACTCCACTGACCATCCAGTATGTTGTCGCCAGCATCCAAAATGACCGAGAGCACAAACCCTTTGCGCTCTTCATCGGGCAAGGCCACGCTGATTCTATCTGCAGCAACCAATTTGCCAACCCCGGCGGCGAGCTGAGGAAAGACCATTTCAACATCCAATGTCTCATTCAGCGAACGGACGATACTGCTCACGACTTCTTGTTCCAGCGCTTTGCGTTTCTCTTGCTCCATCGAGATCGCTTTTTCAATGGCGATTGTGGTCTGATTGGCGTAAATCGCCAACAAATCCATCTGCTGCGGAGATATCTGCACCTCTTCTCCCAGCAAAATGAGAATCCCTCCCAAAATCAATGCGCCCCGTTTGAGGGGAAAAGTCAGGGCCCGGTTGACGTGGGGCAGCCTGAGCGCTGCGGGCAGATCATCCTGCTCGAACATGGCGACGCTGCGCACACCGTCCAAAAGGCCTGCGATCTCGTCTGCAATCTCCCCCTTTTCGTCCAACACCTCGTTATCATATTTATCGATGCCATATGTGATGGGATGAACCGTGTTGGCAATATGGATAAACACCGCTTCGGTGTTGGAAGCATTACGCAGAGAACGCGCCGATGTCGTGATGGTTTCGGTTACTGTTTTGGCTTTGCCAACGGCCTGTCCGGCCTGATAAAGTTTGGTGGTTGCTTGCAGCAACGCAGAAAGCTCCTCCATGCGTTGTGCATTTTCCAAAGCAATTGCAAGCTGGTTGGCTACGGTCTGGAGCGTATCAAAATCTTCCTGATCGAACGCATCGACCTGATCATCCTCGACAACGAGAACGCCGAAGAGACGCTCGCGAGATTGAATGGGGACATCAACTTCGCATTGTGCATTGGCTCCGCCAGGATGATAATCGCGCTCGTTGGAGATGTCGGGCCAATAATGCAATGTTCGATCCTGGATCGTCTTTTCTATGAGTCCATGCCCTGTGGGAATGTGTTCTCCAACCCGCTGGCAATCCTTCCCCAAACAATCCACCACCCTCCTTTCTTGCGTTTTGGGATCGACTAAGATGACATAAACATAATCATATCCCAATTTTTCATGAATCAACCAGGCGACCGAATGACACGAGTCCTGGACGCCCTTTAACTTCGAGAGCTCGGCGCTGATCTGGTGTAGCGTTTGCAGCCGGTTAATACGCTGATGCAAACGTTCGATGAGCTGGGCGTTGGATACAGCGCTTGCAGCCTGCGAGGCCAACAACGAGAGTGGCCCGATATCCTCTTCGGTGAATATGCGATCGTTCCCTTCCATTTCATACACCACTAGCACGCCGATCAACTCGCCCCCGTGCATCATGGGCGTGCCCATTGCAGCCGCGATGGGCACATCCGCATATCTGGGAGAACGATGTTCCCATTGACTGTAATTTTCCAGGATGATGGAACGGCGGGTCTTGGCGACGCGACCCGCCAATCCCTCGCCCATGGACAGTGGGCGTTTCAAATTGGCACTATCCGCCGAGACCACCAGCATATTTTTATCCTCATTGTAGAGGAAAATCAGACCATGCGACGCATTCAAAAGCTCGGTCGCTTCGGTAACGATTTTTTGCAACAGGGCATCGATATCATGTTCCGTCATCAATTCACGGGATATATTGTTCAATACCTGCAATTGTGAGACCTTATTCTGCAAGTCTTGATAAAGCTGCGCGTTTTTGATGGCGACCGCCGCCTGGCCTGCCAATGTTTGCAGGAACTCAACCTCCTCTTTTGTGAATTCCCTGGGCGTTCTGGTGCTGATATCGAGCACGCCTATGACCTCGCCGTTCACGATTAGGGGGGCGCCGAGATAGGAGACGATTTGGTCTACAATGCTACTTTCTGTTTCTTGCCAACGCGCGTCTTGGCGAACATCTGGAATGTAAAGATTTTGTTTGTGCAAGACAATCCATCCCGCTCCCCCTTCACCAATATGGAAGGATACAAAACGTTGCACCTGTGGATGATAAGAACCTTTCTCTGCCACAGGGACGATCAGCCCCTTGGAACGATCGACAAGAAAGAGTACGCTCATATCGCAATGTAGCTCATCGACCACGTGGGTGAGCAACGTATCGATCTGGTGTTGTAGGTCCAGAGTGGCCGAGATCGCGGTGTCGATCTTCTGAAGCGCTTCGATTCTTCTCAGGCGATTTTGGGCCTGCTCCAGCAAGCGCACTTTTTCAATGGCAATCGCCAAGTGCCCGGCAATGATCCCCATCAATTCGATCTCGCGTTCGGTAAAATGATGCGGGACGGTGTAATAGACGGCCAATTGCCCTAACACGTGTCCTCGATGGACGATGGGGGCAAGGCCCAAGGCCTGGATGCCTTCATCAAGAATGATTCGCTTCAGCCAGAAAAGCACAGCATCTTCTTGTTGCGCCACATCCTCGATGAAGATGGGGCCGGGATTCACCGAGTATGGCTTCCAGGGAGAATGTCCCTCGACGCCCTCTCGATAAGTCTCCGATAGGCCGTGCCAGGCTACAAAGCGTATCACGCCGGTGGGGTCAAAAAGAGAGATGGAAGATTTATCTCCATGCAGCGTTTCACCTATGCTGCGCAGCGCCGCATCATACACCTCGCTCAAGGTTGCAGCGCTGTTGATGGTTCCGATGATGTAATTGACTGAGTTGAGCTGGCTGACTCGCTCCTCCAGCAGCTGTTTCTGGACGATGTGCTCAGTGGCATCCCGCCAGGTGGCAAGAATCCCCAGGCGATGGCCATTATTTTGGAATATCGGTTCGGCATGCACTTCGTAATAAATGTCAGAAAGTGCAACTATCCGCCGAAAGGGCACCTTGGTGGTGACTATCTCTTCAAAGGGGATGTCGAGTCGCGCCATGTCTGGGAAAAATCGTCCGATAAGCTCCGCTTTAGGTCTCCCGAACGCGCGTTCAGCCGCCTTGTTCATGTCGAGGATGGTCAATCCATTATCCAGCACCAGATAAGCGTCTGTCATGCCCTCGATCGCGACTTTTCGGGCGATGGGCACCACATCGCTTTCTCCCATCTTCCATAACCCCACCGCGGCGATCACATATCCTGCTGTCAGTAAGATCGGTGATAAGTCGATGTGCGGCCCCAGCCAAAACTCGGCGATAATGAAACTGCCCATCCAGGGCAGGAAGGTAGCCGCCAGCAGAAACATAGCTTGTTTTTTTCCTTCATCCCCGGTATGACGATATTTATCCCATAGCAGGGCCGCCCCAATCGTCGCCAGAAGATAGGAGTATGCCACATGGATCCAGAACCAGAAGCCGTAAATGGCTTCGAGTAGAAGGTAATCACCCAGGGAGGAAAGAAATGTCTGACTATAAATCAGCCCGTGTCGTTCGTTGGTCCACGATAGAAGAATGGTGATTGTCGGTTCGAGAAAAAGGAGCGCGAGGATTTTTTTATCGAACCGAAACGTATGCCCGGAGTACTGAATGATGAAGATAAGCCACAGCGTGGGGATGGTTGCGATGGCCAGGTATTCGATCTTGGTGAAGCAAAACTTCGCCGTCAGATCATACGTTGCTATTTCTAACGTATAGAGAAATGACCACAGGGCGGTCAAGAATGTCGCAATCGCAAGGGGAAGATTTTGTCGCCTTTTCTTTTTGCGCAGAGATAACAAGCCAATCGTCAGGGAGATCGCCCCCGCAAGATAAAATAAAGTGGCGATGATTTGTTGGTTTGCTTGCATGGTAGTCAGAAAATGGGCTTTTGGTGGTAGTTGATGCTATTGGAAGACTGGCGCCGGGACCTGATTGACGATTTCTGCCAGGACTTCTTCGGGCGTGCGACCGCGTAAGCGGGTTTGCGGGCTGATGTGGATACGGTGGGTGAGTACAGATGGAGCCAGGGCTTTGATGTCGTCAGGCAGGACGTAATCCCGCCCGAAAATAGCGGCCCAGGCCTGACTGGCCCGATAAAGCGCCAGCGCGCCTCGGGGACTGACGCCCAACTCGACAGCAGGATGAGTGCGTGTCGCTCTCACAACGCGCACCAGATACGTCCGCACCTGGACTTCCACCCTCACCTCGCGCACTGCCTGCTGCATCTGCATAATTTGTTCTGGCGTGGTGACAGGATCGAGTGCGGTGAGCGGGTCTTGCCGGGCGTAACGTAGTAGCAAATCATTTTCTTCCGCTTCGCTCGGGTATCCCATATTGGTTTTCAGCAGAAAACGATCTACCTGGGCCTCGGGCAATGGAAATGTGCCTTCGAGTTCGATGGGATTTTGGGTGGCCAGCACGAGAAAAGGCCGCGGCAAGGTGAACGTCTCTCGATCCACCGTAATTTGTCCTTCTTGCATGGCCTCCAGCAGGGCCGATTGGGTGCGCGGCGTTGCCCGATTGATTTCATCGGCCAGAATGATTTGTCCCATGATGGGGCCGGGGCGGAATTCAAAGGCTTGGGTCTTTTGGTTATACCAATAGATGCCTGTGACATCGCTTGGCAACAGATCGGGCGTGAATTGGATGCGAGAGAACGTGCAGCCCCATGAGCGGGCCAACGCTTTGGATAGAGTGGTCTTGCCAATGCCGGGCACGTCCTCGAATAAGACATGTCCTTCAGATAACAGGGCCACCAGCGCCAAGCGAATTACCTCGTCCTTGCCAATGATGACTTGGGAAACGTTGGCGATAATCGAATCAGCAAATTGTTTTATTGTTATCATAGCAAATCGTAGTTGAATTTGGTTGCGAAGTCCCCGGCGCGGTTCGCCGCAGAACAGAGGTGTGGAAAAAGTCTGAGGCTTGCCGGAACTGTCGCTTCGCACAAACTTATATGGCTCCACAGAATTTTATGAGGGCCGCTCATCTCCTAGAGGCGGCAAAGATGGCGGCGCCCTGAATCCCAAAAGAGCCGTTATTATTCAGACCCCAATGTGCAACTTTTTTGACGCATCAACAGACTTATCAGGCATCTCCACGCAATATGCCAATGAACATGGACGAAAAGTGACCGAAGTGGACGAAATCACCATCTTTCTTCGCTCATTTTCATCCCGTCGTCCCTTCGTTTGTTTGCGAGACGGCATATCCAAGCATGAACGCCCGCTGTGGCAGAATGTGAAAGTCGCACATCGAGTTGTTCATTGTATCATAGTTTCTATCAGAGACCACGAGCAGAGTTGTTCATCAGCAGTTTCAAATTTGTCGTTGCTCCAA
>CAZYSY010000144.1:0-3856 GCA_964650295.1 uncultured Caldilineales bacterium
GGCTGCGCTGGGAGATCTGGTGAACATGGCCCAGGGGGAACTTGTTGCGTTCGGCGTAGTGTTGGAAAAGACCTTCGAGCATGGGCGGGATGCGTTGAAACGCTTCGATGCGCCCGTTTACTCGCTGGTCAAAGTCACCAGTCTGGAAGGCGGCGACATCCATCTTGCGCCCCCCAGCTTATCGTAAGCGCCCCCGTCAATAGTCATCTAACCGGTCTCGTCACCATGCTTTTCGGCAGAAAAATCCCCTACCTCCTCCTCACCCTTCTCTTTGCCGCGCTCTGGCTGGCGTTGTTGCTTCTGACGCCGCCCGAGCGCACACTGGGCGTCATCATCCGCTGGGTGTTCGCCCATGGCTCGCTTACGCAGGCGTCGGTGTATCTCTTTCTCATGGCCGCGTTGACGGCTGCAGGCTATCTGCTGGGCAATAAAAATCTGGCGGCCTGGGTCCATGTGATGGCGGTCGTCGCTTTTGGATTGTGGGTGCTGGGGTTTGTTATCTCCGCGATCCCGGCCAAGATCGCATGGGGCGTTTTGGTGGATTTCAACGAACCGCGCACGCAAATGACGCTGCGAGTCACCGCGGTGGGCCTGATCTTTTTGGTGCTGGTCTGGTGGATCAACCAAACGAAGTTTACCGCCATCTCCCTGATCGCGTTCGCCTTCATCCTGCTCTTCTTGGTGCGAAGCACCTCCCTCATCCGCCATCCCGCTAACCCCATTGGCGAATCGCCCGACCGCCTCCTCCCCATCCTCTACTCAGGCATCGTACTTTCGGCGGTATTGGCGACGCTATCCTTTGTTGGCTATCTTGTCGAGAGAAAAAAAGCCTCGCAGGCATAACCACCAGCGAAGCTCCATCTGGCGCCCCCGGCAGGACTCGAACCTGCGACGCATGGTTTAGGAAACCATCGCTCTGTCCACTGAGCTACGGGGGCAACAACCATAGTTTAGCATGAGTTTTTGACAACAGGCAACGCACGAGGCGTCATGAGAGCCATCATCATCCGAAACCCCATCTCCGGCAGTCCCCAGCGACAATTCGCCTTTGCTCGGGCCGAGGAGACATTTGATCGGGCCGGGTGGGATGTGAACGTGTGGGTGACGGAGCGCAAGGGGCATGCTCGCAACCTGGCGGAACAAGCCGCCTTGGATGGGTATGAATGCATCATTGTTGCGGGCGGTGACGGCACGATCGGCCAGGCCGTAGATGGGCTTCTGCATAGCCGCGTCGATAACGTGCAATTCGGCGTCATCCCCATGGGCACCGGCAATGTATTTGCTCGAGAAATGGGCCTGCCATTTCCGACCTCTCCCAACGACGACGCTCCCGCCCGAGCTGCGCGCATCATCATCGAAAACGACCCGGTGCGAGTGGATGTGGGACAGGCCAATGGACGTAGCTTTTTGTGTTGGGCGGGGGTGGGCCTGGACGCAATCATTACTGAACAGGTGGAATCTCAGCTGACTTTCAAACGACGGGCTCCACTTTTTTCGTATGCTCTCATTGCACTTCAGGGCATCTTTTCCTATTCGCCAGCAAACATGACGCTGCAGCTGGATGATGGCGAAACCGTGACTGGCTATTTTCCTCTGGTGGTGGTTTCCAACATCCGACTTTACGCCCGTTACTTCCACCTCGCTCCCCGGGCAAAAATCGACGACGGGTTACTGGATTTGCTCATCTTCACCGACACATCAAAAATAAAACTGCTCTATGACGCTGCCCGGATCATCATCTCACCCGATGGACAAACACCAGGAATGATCCGGCGTCAAGTCCGACAGGTGACCATCACCGCAGACCCTCCCCAATCCTACCATCTGGATGGCGACCCCCTGGGACAGACGCCCATTGACATTCGTTCTCTCCATCGCCAAATGCTCATCCGTCTGAATCGATCCCGTATCGCTAGCGCCTTGAGTTAATTTTCGTACTAATAAACAAATTTGAAGAATGCAAATAGCGCAGAAAGAGCCGCTCTGCAAGCACCAACATCCTCTGCATTTTTATTTTCGGTGATATCGACCCTGGCGAAATCGCCATTCGACAGATTCACCCTCATTACTCCCTGCGTTCTAATCCTCTCCCCATGCCACCCTTCGACATCTCCCCAGCCCTCACCGTCAGCCAGTTGGCGGAACACATCACCAATCTTGTCCGCAATGACATCATCCTCTCCGACATCTCAGTGAGCGGAGAGATCAGCAACTTCGTACGCGCAAAATCTGGACACCTTTATTTTTCACTGAAGGACGCTGGCGCGGCCATTAGTTGCGTGATGTGGCGAGGTCGGGCTGCGTCTCTGCTAGAGATGCCGCGAGATGGACAGCAAGTCATCGTCCGCGGGCATATCGACTTTTACGCGCCTCGAGGCAACCTGCAATTCATCATCCACGCCATGATGCCCGCTGGGGGCATGGGTGAACTCTACCGCCGATTCGAAGAACTCAAACGGCAATTGCAAGCCGAAGGCTTGTTCGATGAGGTGCGTAAACGCCCGCTGCCCATGCCGCCAAGACGTATCGCCGT
Source organism: uncultured Caldilineales bacterium (assembly GCA_964650295.1). Classification (GTDB taxonomy): domain Bacteria; phylum Chloroflexota; class Anaerolineae; order J102; family J102; genus M2005. The sequence continues at coordinate 2,534 of CAZYSY010000144.1, forward strand.
GGTCACCTCTACTACGGGAGCTGCATTGCGAGACATCCTGCGCGTGTTGCGCACGCGTTGGCCCTTGGCCGATGTGCTGGTGGCGCCTGCCCTAGTGCAAGGAGCCGAAGCGCCTGCGTCCATCCTGACAGCGCTCTACCAGCTCTACGCCCGGAACGACATCGACGTCATTATCCTGGCCCGAGGCGGCGGCTCCATCGAAGATCTTTGGGCGTTCAATGACGAAGGAGTGGCCCGCATGGTGGCCGAAGCCCCCGTCCCAGTGGTGACAGGCGTCGGGCATGAGACCGATTTCACCATCGCCGATTTCGTGGCCGACCACCGCGCGCCCACGCCCAGCGCAGCTGCGGCCGCGGTTACGCCCGACATCGCCGAACAGCGCCGCATGATGATGGACCTGGAACAAGACTTACTCCGTCGCATCGACGAAACCATCAACCAACAACGACGAACGGTGAAGCGCCTGCAGGCAACGCTACGTCAGCACGCCCCCCTTTACCGCATCGACCAACAACGTCTGATGGTAGAGGACCTAACCAGGCGACTGAACACCAATTGGACCCACCAGCTACAACAGCAACAGTTGCACGTGGAAAGCCTGCGCCAACGGCTGGCGGCATTGAATCCTACCGCCGTGCTAGCCCGGGGTTACGCCATCGTGCAGGATGATGCAGAACGCGTCATCTATTCGGTGAGACAAACGCATCCAGGTCAGAGTCTGCGCATTACTGTTTCGGATGGAAATTTCCGAACCGTCGTCGAGAAAAACCATTAGGATTTACATTTCAGTTTCATCACAGAAACACGTGATAGAAAGTCGACAAGTTCACGGAGAGCCCCCCCAAAAGCTCCTGTCTCTTTCCTTCTCTGCGGCATCTTTACTTCCGTGGCAAGCTGTTTTGGTCGTTTAGAAGTCTTTTTCGGTTACTACTAAGGTAGCCCGGCTAGAAACCACGAAGACACGAAGCCACAAAGACGCGAAGAAAAGAAAAAGCTTTGAAATTCTTGGTGTTCTTAGTGTCTTTGTGCCTTTGTGGTGATTGAAGTCGGGTACGTTAGTAGTTACCTTTTTCGCCTTATTCTCGAGGATATCCATTGAATCTACCCAGCAATTCCAAATTCAAGTAGATCACGATTGCGAGAGTATGTGTCCAGCCGGATTCGCAATCCGGCGGGTTTGACAATCACCGCCGGATCACGGATCCGGCTCTGCGCATCATGGCAAATCGTGATCGACTGAATTTGGGGGCGCGTTTATTTTTGGGCCGGGCGGATTACGAATCCGCCCTGGGGAGCCCCGCTTCGGAGCCGGATTTGCAATCC
>CAZYSY010000145.1:0-13540 GCA_964650295.1 uncultured Caldilineales bacterium
GCAACTGGGGCTGTCCGGGCTTCGGGCGTGGAGTCAAACGCCAGCCTGTTTCCCCGCGACAGGTTCCCCTCTTCTTCGATCCCGAAATGAGCCCCGACCAGGTGCATCTGGGCCAGTATGACCATCGGGTGGTGCAGCGCCAGCGGGTCTTCGAGGAGCACGAACAGAAGGCGCAGGTGCAGGTGCAGCCATCCTCCGAATAACAACAAACTGCCCGCTGAAGCGCATCCGGCGGGCGGTTATTTTTTAGATATGCGAATGGCGCGCTCAGGCGACGGCGTCCTCCGCTCCCGCCGCCTCATCGTCGCCCGCAGCGTCCTCCTCCGATTCCTCAACCGCGGCGATGTCATCGGGCACCACGATCTGAGCTTTTTCACCGCCATTGGTGACGACTTGTCCGCCCAACGACGCCAGCTTTTCTTCGATGGTTCCGGCATCTGCTTCAGAGGTGAGCACTACCAGCGCGGTTTCCCCCACTGGCAACAGGGCTCCGATCTCTGCTAAAGCCTTGTTAGGAATCCCCTCATCGATGGTGGCGGCTACGATGCTGCCGTAGTACGCGCCGATAGCGCCGCCGCCGATCAAGCCCAAAGGCCCGAATAGTGCGCCCAACGCGCCGCCGATGAGTGCGCCAACGCCCGCTCCCTTTTTGGCGTGAGTGTCGCCCACTTCCTTCAGGTGCAATTTGCTTTCCGCCTCCCGATGCACGATGGCTGCGCCATCCATGGGCAGGTCTTCTTCTTTGTGGGCTTTGGCGAGCGCCTTCAGGGCGTCCTGGGCGGCGTCTTCATCATCGAAGTAAGCCACCACCAGATGAATATGTTGAATTTCAGACATGGATATTTGCTCCTGAATACATTCAGTAGATCACGATTTGCCATGATGCGCAGAGCCGGATCCGCGATCCGGCGATGATTCGAGCGTCAAACCCGCCGGATTGCGAATCCGGCTGGACACATACTCTCGCAATCGTGCTCTGCTGAAATTGATTGTAGCGTCATGATTCTGACGGCGGTGCGTCAAGGGTTTTCTCGATGGTCTCATAATCCTTCATCAGATCAGCAGCGGCCTCAGGCCCGAGCAGATTCAACACCAGCCGGGCCCGTTCGCGATTTCTGACTTCGAACTTGTACTCCTGAGCCCAGCGTTCGGGGTTAGAAGAACGCTGCTCCAGGAAGTATTTCCAGTTGTGCATGTAGCTTTTGTATTCGCGACGCAATTTCTCTTGCCATTGTTGGGGGAATTGTTTTTTTGCCTCCTCCCATGCGTGAAGAATCTTCTTCAATCTGGCCTGGTCATTGGGGCCCAGCTCGTGCTGATGTTCACGCAAAAACTGAATACGTTCATACAAGGCGCCCAGCGTCATCTTAGGTTGGCGCGTGCCCAAAGGCGTCTCCACTGAAATCTGCCAGAACAGTTTGTCGCTGAGCAGATAGTCCTCCAATTGATCGGCCATCTTTTCAGCTTCGAGTAGCCTGGCGGCCAGCTCGGGTGGCGAATCGGTAGGAGGAAGGGCGTCAAGTTTGTGATCTCTGCCAAACAACTTCTTCAACCAGCTCATCATAACCTCCGGTTATCGTTCAAGAATCAAAGTGACAGGCCCGTCGTTGACCAGAGCCACCTGCATGTGTGCGCCAAAAACGCCCGTCTGCACCGGAACGCCCTCTCGTCGCAACGCGGCGACAAAGCGCTCGAATAGCGGCTCGGCCACTTCGGGCCTGGCGGCATCCACAAATGAGGGGCGGCGGCCTTTGCGGGCGTTAGCGTATAGGGTGAATTGCGAGACAGCCAGGACCTCGCCGCCCACATCCGCCAGTGCGAGATTGGTCAGGCCCTGATTGTCCTCGAAAAGACGCAAGCCAGCCACCTTTCGGGCCAGCCAATCCACCTTATGTTCATCGTCATCGTGGGTGACGCCGACCAGGACGACATATCCCGGGCCGATGGACGCAACCTGGCTGTCGGCCACGGTAACTGATGCTTCAATGACTCGTTGAATGACTAAACGCATGCGGACCAGTAGGTGATGATATGAATATAAAATGGCGATTACAACTCATCAGACGGAGATAGACGAAAAGATGAAGGGGGACGAAACGAAGCATCGTCCATGTTGGTCAATATGCGCAGGCACTTTTTCTCAAGTTTCAAATGTGCATCTACTTAAATGGCTTTTCAGAGATTACGTTAGAAACGGCGATTGAACTCGATACCGAGGGTTCCACGACTGCCTGTCGACAACCAGTGCTTGATTATTCTGAATGCGCCAGAAAAATGCTACACGTTGGATAAGACTTATTATAACACAGCAACATCAATGTCTTTGGTATCGACTGAAATATGCCAACGCCTTCTCTGGAGAATCGAACAAGTACCATCGCTGGTAGGACACGACCAATATCAAGACCAGAAATTGAAAAAGGGTGGGCAGAACAGCGGTGAATTGATCCATATAAAACGTGAGGATCTGCAGAACAGTTAGCGCCAAAATGCCTTCGACAAGCGCCAATGTCATCCCGAGCTTCTCCCGGTGGAAAATAATGGCTCCAATTGCAATTAGGGCCACCAAGCCCACGGTAATCTCAAGTCCAGCATGCACCCATTGCACCATCAAACCGCCAGCGTCAGCTTGCTGCGCCTGAGCCACCATCCACTCCAAGAGATCGTTGCTGGTGGCCTGCGGCGAGATCGCAACCCAGGCGAAAAAGAGTAAAACCGCCAGGGAGCTGAATGCATTGACGCCCAAAACCAACATAATCAACACCCGATGCCTGCTCCGGCCCACCTTTTGCATCATCAACGCACCGAACCATGTGCTCAGACGCTGCAATATGGATGGAGAGTAATCTTTGAAAGGAACATTGCCGGCGGCGACATATTCCCATAGCCACTCCGCCAACACTGCGATATCAGGACGGGGATGATGACGCGCGATCTCCAATTTCGCCAGCAAATGTTTACCCTCATCCTCGTCGAGATCGGCATAAATCGCATCCTGTAACTGCTCCAAAGCGAGAATGATAGCGCGACGCGGCTCGTTGGGGTCTGGACGTCGCACCAGGATATAAACCACGCCAAACAACAAAAAGAATGTGTAGATGATGGGCGCGGCTGCAGGAAAGAAATAATCATTGTTTTGGGTTATGAACTTCCCCACCTCATCCATAAAAAGGCCCGCACCCACCCCGCTCAGTATCGCCGAGAAATATAAAACCCCGGGATTATCCCAAATGAGCACCGCAATGACGGCGATGAATAAGGCTAATCCTCCCCACAGAAGGTGTGCGATGTGCAATGTGCCACCGCCAACCTGCGGGTAACCGGTTAGTTCGAGAAAGAGGCGCACCAGCACAACGGTGGCGGCAAACGAGATGAGCGAAAGCAAAATCAACTCTGCAGCTTGCTCTCGTTCGATCAATTTACGATGATAATCAATCACTTCAATCTCCCTCTATGAGATGGACAGACAAAAACTGGGCGCATTATAACACTAACGTTACGCACAGCCCCAGGCAAAGCTGATTCGCAATGCAACACCGGAAGCTCCCAAGCAATGACGAACAAAGACGAAGGCGGACGAAAGGACGAAGATGTCTATCGTCTATGTTCGTCCTTTCGCCTGATAGTCCGTGGTTGAGAAATGACATTGCCCAGAACCGCAAATGCTTCTCCAATGTTCTCGTGGTAAACTGAAATAAAGCGCCTCAGATAATCTCACATTCTGATGGAGGATCACATGATGCCTTTCGAGACCATTCTTGTTGCCGTGGATGAATCTCCGGCAGCGATGCAAGCTGTCGAATGTGCCCGCAAGCTGGCAAAGCTTACCAATGCCACCGTTATCCTGGTGCACGCCTACCCCAAAGTGCCCGAGTATCTCGGAGAACCCAACCTCTCCAATACCATCGCCCGCTACCTGGAAAAAGCCAACGAGCTAATCGCCCCCCAGGCTGAATCGTTGCAGCAAGATGGCATTGTCACGATCACCGAAATCTTGCAAGGCCCCCCAGCCGACGCCATCCTGCGCGTGGCCGACGTCCGCAACGTCGATCTCATTGTCATCGGCGCTCGTGGATTGGGCTCTCTGGGCAGTTTGCTTATGGGGAGCGTCAGCCAAAAGGTTATTTCGCATGCGCAGTGTCCCGTCATGGTCGTTCGCGCACAAGAACAACCGTAAACGGTCGGAATCCAGCAATCCCCACGCCAATCGATCAATCGTCTTTCAGTAGATCACGATTGCGAGAGCATGTGTCCAGCCGGATCCGCGCATCATGGCAAATCGTGACCTACTGAATTTAAGACTTGCTTCCGCCACCACCATCTTACGGGATCAAGTGAATCAAGCCGAAGACGCCTGCGTTATCCGCAAAAAATTTTTCAGAATCTGAATCCCAACCAGATGACTCTTTTCGGGATGAAATTGCGCCCCCCAGATGTGGCCGCGCCGCACCACGGACGCGTACTCGAAACCATAGGTGGTGGTGGTCAATATGTCGGCGGGATTCGCAGGATCGCAGTAGTAAGAATGAACGAAGTAGGCATATTCGCCATCGTGTACACCCGCCAACAGCGGGTCTGGTCGCTGAATATGAAGCTGATTCCATCCGATTTGTGGGATACGCAATGTCTCGGGGAATTTGCGCACCCGGCCCGGCAGCAATCCCAATCCCTGCCAGGTTCCCATCTCTTCACTCACCTCGAACAGCATTTGCATGCCCACACAAATGCCCAGCAAGGGGATGTCATCAGCCACGACTTGATGGACGATGGGGGCCAGGCCCGCAGTGCTGAGGTTAGTGATGCAAGCCCCAAACGCGCCGACACCAGGAAGAATCACGCCATCTGCAGCGAGAATTTGCTCTCGATCTGCGGTCAGTGCCACCGTCTGCGCCAGTTTCGCTTCGCGAATCGCCCGCTCGACCGCCTTCTCCACACTGCGCACATTGCCGATTTTGTAATCCAAAATTGCAATCATAAGGTATCCGAATCTTTTGAATTCAGGGGTGTTGACGTATTCAGTGACAAATCCACTCCCAAGATGATGTCATAAAGCATCACGCTGTGAGGGTGCCTTTGGTGGAGGGCACGCCTTTGCGTCGGGGTTCGGCCCGAGAAGCCGCGTCCAGCGCTCGGGCAAAGGCTTTGAATAACGCCTCACATTGGTGATGATCGTTCCGGCCATATTCGACCCGGGCATGCAAGTTCATGTTCGCATGAAAGGCAACGCTCTCGAAGAAATGCTCGATGTTATCTGTGCCCAGACCACCGATGCGGGGCGTATGCCAGTTGGCGTCGAAAACGCAATATGGCCGTCCTCCCAGGTCGATGACGACCCGCGCCAGGGCTTCATCCATAGGCACGACGCTATGGGCGGTGCGCACGATTCCCGCACGGGCTCCTAATCCCTGGGCAATGGCTTTTCCCAGACAAATCCCAACGTCTTCCACGGTATGATGCTCATCCACGTGAAGATCGCCGCGTGCTTTTATCTGCAAATCGAACAAGCCGTGATGAGCAAATAGGGTGAGCATGTGATCGAAAAACCCGATCCCCGTGTCGACTTGCGCCTGGCCCGAGCCATGCAGGTTCAAGCTCAGCCAGATGTCGGTTTCATTGGTTTTACGGTTAATGGTGATGGCAGTCATAGCCGAAAAGGTGAGAGAGTGATTGCTTGTGGATCAAAAATGACGTAAGAGGGATAGCAGAAATTCCATTTGCGCGGGCGTGCCTGCGCTAATGCGAATGAAGTTACGTAGCCCTGGCTTGTCGTAGTAGCGCACCAGCACGCCCTCCTGAAACAAACGCTGGTGCAGTTCATGGGCGGAGCGTCCCGCCACCCGGCTCAGCACAAAATTAGCCTGGCTGGGTAATGGATGTAAGTACGGAATCTCTTGTAGCGCCGTGTAGAGGGCGTCGCGGGCCTGTTGCAACCAGGTTACGCGTGTGCGCAGCGTGTCTACATCCTCCAGACTGGCGATGCCAGCCACGGTCGCGGCCACATTTACATTGTAGGGCTGTTTGAACTTCCACAATGCATCCATGAGGGGCAAAGGAAAAATGCCGTAGCCCAGGCGGAGCCCTGCCAGGCCCGCCCATTTGGAAAAGGTGCGCAGCACTGCCAGATTGGATGTATGAGGAACCTGCGCGGCCACAGATTCGGCATCGGAGAACTCGATGTATGCCTCATCCACCACCACCAGCAAGGGCAGCGCCAGCAAACGCTTTAGGGTCTCGGGCGGAAGCAACCCGCCATCCGGGTTATTGGGCGAGGTGAGGAAGAGGATCTTGGCCCGTCCGCCGGCTAACGCCACAGCCTGCTCGATGCCAGCCACATCCAGGCTGAAGTCATCCTGTCGCGGCACCGAGATGATCCGCCCCTGGCTAAGTCTGGCATCGAAATCATACATGCCAAAGGTGGGAGGACAGTCGATGATTGCATCGCCTGGCGTTAACGTTACTCGACAAAGATAGTCGATGAGCTCATCCGCGCCATGCCCGGGCAAAATGTGCGCCACAGAGACGCCAACATAATCGGCCAGAGCCGTCCGCAAATCGGTCTGCTGCGGATCTGGATAAATGTGATACCAGGGATAATCTTGTAACGCCGTAATGACCTTTGGAGAGGGGCCATAGGGATTTTCATTGGCGTCCAACTTGATGATGTGAGCGGGATCGCGGCCCATTTCGCGGCTCAGCGCCTCGAAGGGTTTGACCGGGATGTAAGGGGCCATATCGGCAATATCGGGCCGGATAAGAGAAGAAATCGTAACGTCGGACATAAGAAGAGCAACAGCAACATGCGTTCTGGCAAAGAGCAAAACCGATAGGAAAGTGGATCGCTGGTATTGACATCGGGCGACACGCACAACGATCCATGGTCAATACTCGCCATCCATTCCCATCCGCCCATTTTACATGGGAGACGCAAAGAGATACAATTCGGACTATGAAGATATTCATTCATGGACTCCTCAGCAGCGGGCGAGGCTTCAAGGCGAACTTCCTGCGCAACCTTTTTCCCGATATGATAACGCCCGATTTCCCAGGCGATCTAGAAGAGCGTATGGCCAAGTTGGAAGCCATTCTGGCCGAAGGTGACGAGCACATTCTCATTGGCTCCAGTTATGGCGGATTGATGGCCGCACTCTACGCGTGCGCCCATCCCAATCAGGTGAAGAAAATCATCCTCTTGGCTCCAGCCCTACCTTTTCATCCTTTCGACGAAAATCCCCCCGAGCCTTGTGATGTTCCCGCCATAGTCTTCCATGGGCGAAACGATACCATCGTACCCATATCCGCCACCCGCACCCTGGCAGAGCAGGTTTTCACGAATCTGCAATTCAACGAGGTGGATGAGGATCACATGCTGCATCACACTGTTCAGCAATTGGACTGGCTAGCGCTGATCGGGACATAAAAAAACCGCCGGGAGGCATACCCGACGGTTATCGCAATGCAGCGCCGCATGTCGTTCATACAGAGGCTATGCGAGGTCGAAATTTATAGCTGTAATTGATCAACCCTTCATCTCCTTCCACGCTGAGTTTGCGGGTGACCATCTCCACCTTCATGCCGATCTCGATCTCCGTGGGCTCAACATCGGTCAGTTGGGCGGTGAGCATGGGGCCTTCTTCCAGCTTGATCAACGCCAAGGGATAGGGAGTCTGGGCCTGAAAGCCTTCCGGAGCATTATACACCGTAGTGAAGCTATAGACCTCACCCAATCCGCTCAGCTGCGCCGAGTCATAAGCGGGCTTGGAACATTCGGGACATACATCCCGAGGCGGAAAAACATAAGCGCCGCAATGGTGGCAAATTTCACCATGAAGGCTATAACGTTGTTTCTTGATTCGCCAATTGCGAGCAATGTGCATGGTGAACTCTCCTGATGAAGTCGATACAAGATAATTCGAGCCGACGCCAAGCCAGCATCGACATTAAGTATAGCGCCCCAAAACTGTCAGAAACCATCATCAGCCGCGGTCTGGGGACGCCTGACAGTTTTTGATAGTCTTTTCCGAGCGAAACCTACACTTTATGTCACCTAAAATCCATACTGCGTCTGCTCGCAGCCTTGTTCAAGAGATGAGGGTGAGCACCGCAATGAAATGGGCCAGGCTGGCGCTCATTACAAAAACATGCCAGATGACATGGTTATAGGGAATTCGCTCGATGGCATAGAAGAAAACGCCGAGAATATAAATTGCGCCCCCCAGCGCCAACCAGCATATCGTCTCCATCGGCACAGCTGCAATCATATCCTTGAGCAAAACAACGCCCGCAACGCCCATGACAATATAGCCGATGACGGCAAGCACTTCCAGCTTGCCCAGAAAGAAAATCTTCCACAAGATGCCCAAAAACGCCATGGCCCAGATCACCGCCAACATCGTCCATCCCAATGGTCCGCGCAAACCCACCAACATAAACGGCGTATAAGTGCCAGCAATCAGCAGATAAATGCCGATGTGATCCAGGATTCGCAATCTGCGTTTGACGTCTGGACGTTGCATGCCATGATACAACGTCGATGCCAGATATAACGCCATCAGGCTAAGTCCATAAATGACGTAACTAACCAACAGCCAAAGATCGCCATGCGTAACGCCAAGATATAGCAGTCCCAAAAAGCCGATCATGCTCAGAACAAGGCCAAATCCATGCGTGATGCTGGCAATGCGTTCTTGCATTTCGTCGTATACCGGATTTTCCCATCTTTCATCCTGCTTCAATAAAAACATACATCAACCATCAATCTGCTGTTTTGAAAATTCATATTCCGCCTGCAGCGTGCCTTCGGCTGTCTCACCGGCAAACGAAGCCAACTTTCCGCCCAGCAGTGGCACACTACTTTTGAACTCGGTCTCAATCATCATCACACTGCCGCCATCCTTGTGTGCGGCCAGTTTCATACGACTGCGAGCCATGACTGGCACGCCCTCGATCTCCACCCGAGCCTTGCCAAGATAAGGCCCGCCCGCCTGCTTCTTCCAGCTCTCGGTTTGAACCGAAGGGCTCCAAGCGGGAACGAACTTCTTGAGCGCGCCAGGCGCATCAGAGGGGATTTCTCGTTGCATGACGATTTCCACCACATCGCCCTTATCGCTCACCCTGACGCGCACATTACGGGCTCCAATTGCCTCAGCCCGCGTTTTAAGAAAGTCCGGATTTGTCAGATATGCGAACACAGTATCAACATCAGCATCATACCTATCAGTAGTCCTGATCTTCACAAAAATACTCCTTTTATTCGTCGTGTTGGCCAAAAACGAACATAGCCTGGAATTTCGGATGACGTAATGATACAATAAGAATCAGATTCGCGCATCCCAAACACTCGAACAATCAGGCATTTCCAACAAAACCGTACATAGCGAGATGCGCCATTTCGCAGGTTCCATCTTGAAACGCCATCCTTCTATCCAATCCAGCGATAAACCCATGTCCATCTCAAAAACCCTACGCAACACCACCATTTTGCTCACAACCATCTCCGCCGCCAACCTGGCTGTCTATATGGCGATGCGTGGCCCCTCCCCCAAACAGGTGCAAATCATCGCCCATCGCGGTGGCGCCAGCCTGGCGCCCGAAAACACCGAAGCGGCATTCCGCAACGCCGCTCGACTCCAGGCTGATTGGATTGAATTCGACGTTCACCGCACCCGTGATGGCGTTCTGGTGATCATGCATGATGACACGGTGAACCGCATGACCAGTGGCAATGGCTACATCAAAGACATGACCTGGAGCCAGTTGTACGAACTTCGTATGACCAACGGCGAACATGTGATGAAATTCGAGGAAGTCGTTGCCCTGGCTAAAGAACTCCATATCGGCATCCTGGCCGAACTTAAATCGACATTCTACTACCCCCATATCGAGGAAGAAGCCCTACGCATCGTCCGCCACCATCGATTCGTCGAAAACACCGTATTCGCCTCCTTCGATTGGGACGCGTTGGAGCATCTGAAGGAGCATGAGCCCCGCATCAAGGTGGCGGCGCTCATGGGGCTGACGCAATGGGATGTGCGTCGGGCCCGCCCACAGCATGCCGAAATCATTGCCCCCATGGCCGAGACCACACTCCTGAATCCCTGGATGATCTCTCAGGCGCATGCGATGGGACGCCAGGTTTGGGTCTGGTTTGGGGCGCTGGACACCCCCGCCCTTTATCGCTTGATGCTACAAATGGGCGTCGATGGCCTGATCGTCAACAACCCCGATAAGGCAAAAACTTTGGCGCACCAAAATCACCCCATAACGACATCATCCAAGGAGATGGGAACATGACACACTACCAGGCCGTAATTTTCGATCTCGATGGCACGCTACGTGAATCCAACCCCCACTTTATGGATGCCCTGCACGAAACCCTGTCGGATATGGGGATCGAGGTCGATGCCTTCACATGGCGACTGACCGAACGTTGGGTCCATGAGTACTGGGCGCAAAGCTCTGAAATCATTGAAGATGTGAAGCGATATGGCCAGGAGCAGGTGTGGAACCGGTTTCTTACCCGTTTGATGCATAAGGTTGGCCACCCCCACGCCAACGAAGAAGAGGTGCAGGCCTTTGGCAAGCACGTACGAGAAGTGTTTCAACCGGTATCTGAATTAACGCCAGGCGCACGCAAAGTGCTGTACGCGCTACAAGAACACGGCATGACATTAGGAGTCCTTTCCAACCGTGGCAAACCATTCACAGATGAATTGGAACAGCTGGAGATCGCAGATTTCTTTGATTTCACCCTGGCGGCGGGAGAAGTAGGGGTGTGGAAGCCTCGGCCGGAGATATTTTTAGCCGCGCTGGAGCGCGCCCAGACCCAGGCCGATCAGGCAATCTACATAGGTGACAACTACTATGCCGACATCGTAGGCGCCCGCGAAGCGGGCATCGACGCCATCCTCGTTGATTGGCGGCGCGTGTTCACCGACGTGCGCGGGCCACGCGTCGAACGACTGGATGATGTACTCTCATACATCTTGGAATAACATCAATGCGCATTGACATCTTCACCATCTTCCCCGAAATGTTCCAGAGCCCTTTTGACGCCTCCATCATCAAACGCGCTCGCGAGAAAGGGCTGGTTGATATTCGCACCTGGAATCTGCGAGACTGGACCACAGACAAACACAAAACGACCGACGACACGCCCTATGGCGGCGGCGGCGGCATGATCATGAAGCCGGAGCCTATCTTTGCCGCGGTGGAGGCAATCAAATGCGATGAAAAGACTCCTGTGATTTTGCTCACCCCCCAAGGAAGACCTTTCACCCAGAAGGTGGCGGAAGAGCTGGCCCAGCAGCCACGACTACTCTTCATTTGCGGTCGTTACGAAGGCGTCGACGAACGGGTGCGCCAACATCTGGTCACCGACGAACTCTCCATTGGCGATTATGTGCTTTCGGGAGGCGAGCTGGCCGCCATGGTCATCGTTGACGCCGTCGTGCGCCTCTTGCCCGGAGCCCTAGGCGACGAACGAGCGGCTGCAGAGGATTCTCATGCCACGGGCCTGCTGGAAGGACCGCACTACACCCGACCGTTGAATTTCAGGGGATGGAAAGTTCCCGACATCTTACGTTCAGGCCACCACGCCCGAGTAGCGGAATGGCGACGCCAGCAGGCGCTCAAACGCACATTGGAGCGCCGGCCCGACCTCCTTGCCAGCGCCTCCCTGAGCACACAGGATCGACACTGGTTGCGAGCATGGGGCTACACCGGCCCCTTTGTTGAGGCGTCGGAGTGCGAAAACGAATAGCTCCGTAAAACATCTCAACCTGAACGAGCCAAAACCAAGCAGCCATCTCACGCGAAGATGGCAAGGCGCTATTTGTCTGCATATACTTCGGGATTGACACAATGAGGCAGGCGTTGTCCCCACAGGCCCGCCAACAGATTATCTACTGCCATGTGCGCCATTTTGATGCGCGTGGCCGAACTGGCGCTACCAATATGAGGAAGCACCACCACATTTGGAAGCTGCAACAGCGGATGATCGGCGGGCAGCGGTTCGGGGGTGGTCACATCCAAACCAGCCGCGCGAATCTGGCCTGAACGCAAAGCCACCAACAATGCATCTTGATCCACCACCCCCCCGCGAGCGGTATTGATAAGGATGGCGCTCGGCTTCATGCGTTTCAACGCCTTGGCATCGATGAGATGATGGGTCTCAGGCGTGTAGGGACAATGCAAGCTGACAAAATCACTGACCTCCAACAACGTCTCCATCGACGCCAATTGGGCGCCCAACGCCGTCGCATGGGGACTAGCGCGGCGATTGTAATAAAGCAAACGCACGCCAAAACCAGAAAGACGACGGGCCACAGCCGCGCCAATGCGCCCCAGACCAACGATGCCCACCGTGCTGCCGTGCAAATCGGGCCCCACCCATCCCATGGGCGACCAGGTACGCCAATCCCCACCCTTCACATCTTCCGCAGCCTCCACAATGCGTCGAGCCGTGGCCAGCATCAGGCCAATGGTGAGATCCGCCACGGCGTCCGAAAGCACCCCGGGCGTATGTCCCACAGGAATGCCACGCGCCGTACACGCAGCCACATCGATGTTATCCACCCCCACCGCCATCTGACTGATCACCTTCAATTGCGGCCCGGCCGCGTCCAACACCTTGACGTCAATGCGATCCGTCAGCAACGTGAGAAGTCCGTCCATCCCCGAGACCCTGCGTAACAACACCTCATCGGTGGGCGGATATGGCTCTGGCCAAACATCCAGCTCGAAATCACCCGTTTGTAATCGTCTCATGGCGGGTTCGGGCAACATTCGGGTAACGAAAACGCGGCTCATATGAATCATGTATCTCCTACGAAACAGAACTAAGTTGAGGCGCCGCAAACCGGTAATTACTAAGAAGGCGTGCTTGACCGCAACTTTTGCCTTGAAATAAGTGTTTCTGACAGCCACGGCGTCAGACGTAAAACGTCAGGCAGTGTGATTTTGTATTGCGACGCCTGCAGCGAGCAAATTTTGTGTCGTTTAACGCATGATGTTTGACGACATCCTGAAAAAGATGACGCTTCCATGACAGCGTCATATAACAGAGACGTTAGTAACTTAATATGCAACTTTCTTTCGATGCATGCAGCTTTATCTGGCCAATTTTCATCCACCATGCCGACGAACATGAATAAAAATGGACCTAGTACTAAATCAAGTCTGCTTTGAGGGAAGAAGGCGACGGTCGGCCCGACAGGCCGACTGAAGTCGGTCTCTATTGACCTCTGGCCAACGGACGGCCTACGCCGTCACTTCACCAACCAGAGACGGTCGACGGAGGTCGACCGCTGGCGCAAAGCGCCTGGAGAGTCCGAGTTTACTCGATGGTAAAGGCCACGGTCACAAGAGGATTTCCATCAAACTACATTCGATTGAGTACTAGCTACCTGACACAAATTCAGTGGATCTCGATTGCGAGAGTATGTGTCCAGCCGGATTCGCAATCCGGCGGATTTGACGCTCGAATCACCGCCGGATCACGGATCCGGCTCTGCGCATCATGACAAATCGTGATCGACTGAAA
>CAZYSY010000146.1:0-5412 GCA_964650295.1 uncultured Caldilineales bacterium
CGGCTCCGAAAGCGGTGCGCTGATTTTGCCGCTGCGATTGACCAGCGTGACCTGACGCCCCTTATCGAGTAATGCCTGCGCCGTCCACAATCCCAGCGGCCCCGTGCCAATGACGATGTTTTTCTGTTGGTTCATGATGCTCCTCTTCTTGTCGTGCGGGAATGACATTTCAGTTTCGGAAAAACGTTATCATACTCTTGGCATATTACAAACTGATGTTACGCACTTCCCCTGGGCAAAGCCGATTTCGTCTTGCTGCCCCGGGGAGCCACCGAAAAACGACGAACATAGACGAAGGTGGACGAAAGGACGATGGTTATCGTCTATGCTCGTCCTTTCGTCTTATCGTCCATAGCAAAGTCGGAAGCGCAGGTTACCTCATTCAGAGCTGTTGACTGGCAAGTGCGTAACGTGAGTTACTTAATCAGCGACATCCTCATTTTCTTCTGCGATCTCCTTCGCTGCGTTCTTCACGCCCTTGGTCAACGCGCTGCCAGCCTGAACCATCTTATCACTGGATTCAGCGAAGGCTTTGCCCACACGGGCGCTTTCGATCATACCCGTGACCGTGGCGCTGGCCGCATCTTTGGTTATCACCATCCCCCCTTTGATGGTTTTTGTCGCGGCCTTGGCTGTGCCGGTCATTAGACGCATACCCACCTTGACACCCTTGCCCGCCAATTTGGGCGGAGCCAATAGAGCCTTGCGTTTGCTCTGAGGCGCTTCACGCAGCACCTCGTAGCTTTCTACCGTAGCGATTCGGCCGGCATCGACCGCTGTTTGACTCAATTCTTTCGCTACGTCCACGGCATTGCGGACCATATCCACCGTTCCCTGTTTCATCTTGCCGCCAAATCGTTTACTAGCGCGGCTTGTGGCTTTGGCGAAATGCACGCTGCTGTCGGCCGCCAGCGCAACGCTCTCTTTGCCGCCTGCTGCAGCCAATTTCGCAGCATCAGGAGTTGCCGCCGCCCTGGATTTCACCCGGGCCAGCAGGTCGGCAGGGATGCTGATCAGGGTTTCACCACGGCGGACCCGCTCCTCATTGAATTTCTCATAAAGCCGCAACCGGGCCTCATCAGAAAGAGTCGTATCAGTGGCTTTTCGTAAATTTTCCGCCAATGCATTACGAACATTGGCGCTTTCCGCTTGAATATTCTTGATATTACGCATGTTATTCTTCCTGAAATTGTTGTAAGAGATGATTTTGTAAGAAAATACGGCCACGATAAACTCGTAGCTTGGCTGCCGATTCAGATATTTCCAGGACTTCTGCAGTCTCTCTCATAGAAAGACCTTCCAACTCATAAAGCACCAATGCTGCGCGTAATCTGGGCGACATGGCGTCTAGCGCCTCTTGTAGGACCTGTAGATTTTCCTCTCGCAGCAGTAATTCCTCAGGCACGGTCATATTTTCATCGACAATGGGAAGTTCATTTCCTTCATCAGTTTCCAGGGAGACGTCGAGGCCGTGCTTGCGTTTGCGAGCGCGGAGGATACTGAGGGATCTATTGGTCGCCACGCGATATAGCCAGCTCGATAGTTTGGCGTCGCCTCGGAAAGAATCGACGCTGCGGTAAACGGTGATGAAGGTCTCTTGCATGGCGTCTTCAGCATCATTCGGATTCTGCAAGATGCGATAGCAAACGCGGTATACCATATCGGCGTAATCGGCGATGAGCTGTTCGCAAGCCCAGCTCTCATGGGCTTTAAGTCCCATCAGTAGGCGATCGCCGGTTAATGTTTTTTGTTCTTGCGACATACTTTTTCCTCAGCAAGGAACAGATGTTCCCACCGTGCCGGAGGAAACATCTGTCCGGATTTGTAACATTCGATTAGTGCAGAGGGCTGCTCATCTGCTGGGCCAGGCCCAGGCTACTATCGCTGATCAGCGCCTCGCTCATGACAATGCGATCCGCCATGATGCCTATTTGAGCCTCGGTCAGGAGGATACGATCAGCCATGACGCCGATGCGGTCGGCCATGACGCCGATATCTTGAGCAAGTTCCAAAGTGGTTCCTTCAGAATTATCGATACGGCTATTGATAGCGCTAGCAGTGATAATAATGTTCCCTGCATCTTGTTCCATCTGGCTGGCCATCTCGACAATCTGGCTGGCCAATTGCACTACCTCCGGATCTGTTTCAGTATCGCGAATGAATGCTGCGTTTTGCTGAAGCTGAATTGCTTCCTGTTGCATGGCTTGTGCGTCTTGTCGGATGGATAGGACGCTCGCCTGAACCGACGCCCAGTCGGGGGTGCTATTCGATGCATGTGCGATGCCGATAACGGGTAGTGCGGCAAGCGTTACTGCAAGTAATGTAAGAAAAATAATTTTCATACGCTTTTGTGCAAACATTATTGTCTCCTTGTTCTAGATGATATTTTCAATGGGAGGCATAAGGCCAGTTTAGAAAGGCCAGTTTAGAAGCGACCGTCGATAAGACGCCCGACTTCGAGTTTCGGTTACATTCTTCAATTTCACTCCACATTCCCTCGCCAGAGCCGACATGAACCATATCAACTACCGGGGCGTTCTTTTGGCCAATCTTGGCTCGCCCCTTTCACCCACAGAGCCAGATGTACGCGCTTATCTCGATGAGTTTCTCATGGACCCGCGCATCATCGATCTGCCCTATCCCCTGCGCTGGTTCATCGTCAAACACACGATCTTGCCCAAGCGCCCGGCCCAGTCCGCTCGCGCCTACCAGCGCATCTGGAGTGAAGATGGTTCGCCCCTAATCGCATACACCGACAGGGTGCGGGCGAAGCTTGAATCCCTTCTGAATATGCCTGTGGTGATGGCGATGCGCTACGCGCAACCCTCCATTCGCTCGGGATTGGCATCGTTGCTCGAACAAATACACCCCGGCGGAGAGATCACGCTGTTTCCCATGTACCCGCATTACGCCATGTCCACCTACGAGACACTGGTGCTGAAAACGTTGACTGAACTGGAGAAATTGGTCGGGGTGAAATCCACTCCGGATCAAGAAGCCCAAAGCTGGCTGAGGGACTCGGTGAGACGCGTCAGATGGCATCCATTCTTTCGTCGAGTGGGCGTTTACACGTTACGCATCATCCCCCCTCATTACGATCATCCAGATTATGTCGCAGCGCTGGTGGCCAGCGTTCGATCCACGTTGGATGTCAGTGAATTCGATCACCTCTTATTTAGTTATCATGGCATCCCCGAACGACATCTACACAAGACAGCACCCCCAGGAAGCGGATGTCTGACTCGTTCGTGTCACATTTGTGCGTCTGTCACTCCCCAAACCGCGGAAACTGCGGAAGTCAATAATCGCTATGCAATTTTCAGCCAAGATGTTCCGAACGATGTGTGCTATCGGCATCAGGTCTTTGATACAACGCGACTCACCGCCCGGGCGTTGGGATTGCATCCAAACCAATATTCAGTCACGTTTCAATCGCGGTTGGGGCGGGATGAGTGGCTGAAGCCTTACACAGCGGAGGAGCTGAAGCGTCTGGCCCGTGCGGGCGTCAAGCGTCTGGCCGTGATCACCCCTTCGTTCACCGTGGATTGTCTGGAGACCCTGGAAGAGATTGGCATGGAAGGGCGAGACATCTTCCTGCAGGCGGGCGGTGAAGATTTCAGACTCATCCCCTGCCTGAATGACAACGACGACTGGGTGGAGGGAATGGCGAAGATGATCACACAAACGTCATAATGATCAGCCCGACGGCCATCAGCAAGGGCGTGGCCAAGTTGATGATGACGTTTTTGCCCATGAAGGGGATCAGATGCTCCATATCGTCGGCATGGGCCCGGACGCCGCGATAGGTGGGAACGGCGATGATGATGGTTAAGAGGCCCAGCAGCGCGGGCCAGGGTAGATATCCAAGGGCCACGCCCGCAATTAGCGCCAGATAGGCCAGCGCCAGCTGCACGCCATAGATCACCGCGCTTTTCTGCCTTCCGATGACCATCGGATAATGCCGACGTCCCACCTGTCTGTCAGCCTCGACATCGGGGAACTGGTTGAGCAGCAGCAGATCATTGACCAGAAAGAAGGGGATCAGGGAGGCCCAGAACGCGGTCCAGCTGTAACTGCCGGTGAGCACAAAGTCGGCGCCCATGACCATCAGGATGCCGAACCCCAGGCCCGGTGCGATGAGACAGGCGAAAGGCACGTGGGTGAGTAGCGGTGTGTAGGCGATGACCACCAGCAGCCCCAGAAGGCCCAGCGGCACAATGCCCCAGCCCCATCGCCACAGGAAGAACACGCCGATGAGCACCACGATCAGAGCGGTGGTGATGCCCAGCCACAGGGCTTTTCTGGCCAGATCGGGCCGGGCCTGCAGGGTGCCGCTACCGCCGCTGAAAGGCGTGCGTTGGGTCAGTTCATCCAGCCCGGTCTTGTAGTCGCTGTATTCATTCAAGGCATTGACGCTGACATGTGCGGCCAATCCACCAATAAGCGCCAGCAGGAAATACCAGTAATGCACCTGGCCGCCGGTGCGCCACATCGCCGTGCCCAGTCCCAGCAGCGTGACGACGGGCGGCAGGGTGAGGAAGGGGACCCGGGCGGGGCCCAACAATGCTTTGAGATCGTCCATTATTTAGCCTCCTTGCAACTTTACGTGAGCGTTATTTCAGGGCGACCAGATCAGTCCTCGGTCCGCCGTCCCCGATCTATTTTCAAAGCAAGCTCTGGCTAAGACCGCCATCGATCTGCAAGGCCACGCCGTTGAGATAGCTTGCCCGACCCGATGCCATGAACGCGACCACCGCTGCGAATTCATCCGGGCGAGCCATGCGTCTGGCCGGGATGGCCGCGGTGATGCCCGCTTCCACCTCTTCGGGCGTGACGCCGCGCGTCTTCGCCAGATTCGTCAGCAGGTCGTCCACCCGGGTGGTGCGGGTCCAGCCGGGCAGGACTGCGTTGAAGGTGACGCCGGTGCGCCCCAGCTCGTTGGCCAGAGACTTGATGTAGCCGATTACGCCCGCGCGCGTGGCGTTAGAGAGCACCAGATTGTTCAACGGCTGTTTGGCCGAGATGGAGGTGATGGCGATGACCCGGCCTTGATCCGATTGTTTGATGTAGGGCAAGGCTTCGCTGACCATGCGCACGGTGGAGAGCAGGTTGAGCTGGATGGCCGCCTGCCAGGCGTCGTCGTCGAAGCTCTCGACCGGGCCTGAGGGTGGGCCGCCCGCATTGGTGACGAGGATGTCCAGCCGACCGCCATAGTGCATGGCCGTGGTCTGGATGAAGTGCCGGCAGCCTTCCAGCGTGGTGAGATCCGCCACGATGGGCAGCACTTCACCGCCGGTGGCCTGGCGCAGATCATCGGCCGCGGCTTCAACCCGGGCCTGATCCCGGCTGCAAATGGCCACATGGGCGCCTTCTTTCAGCAATGCCAGGGCCACAGCCTTACCCAGGCCCTTG
>CAZYSY010000147.1:0-8731 GCA_964650295.1 uncultured Caldilineales bacterium
AGAGACGGGATGCCATTGAGTGTGCTCAACATGACCAATTTATAACCAAAATACTTCATTTTTCGGCTCGCACAGTATCCATAATTGGCAGATCCTGCAAAATCACTATGCTTTTTGCTTCGTTTGTAACTTAAAACCGGCACAGGCTTTGTGTCCAGAATAAAAGCGCCATGCAAGCCGACGCCTAACTGGCAGGCCCAGTGCTTACGCAGCTCTTCAACCAAAAGACGCAATGAGCGCACACGGCGATTAAATTGGCTCTGGCTCAGCAACTCTGGAAAAAGCGCTAAATAATTGGCCTGCATAAATCTGAGAAATTGCGTTTCGCCTGGATGTGGCAAGAAATCCATCAGCAGTAATAAGGTGATGACCTCGCTATCGCTGAAGATCGGTTTCTGACCTCGTTTTCCTTTCAGTAGCTTTCTACCGTGAGTTAAATACCAGTCATCGACAAGAACGTAAACTATCGTGCATAGGTCCTCAAAGGTTATACTGTTCATGGGAAGTCCTCCGATTGTGGATTTGGGAGTCGATACCCCCATTTTCGGTGGTCTTCCCCTCATCTTCAACTTTTTAATCTCACATTAGGCGTAACAATGGATCCAGGAGACGCTGTCCGCGCCCCTGCCGCTCCAGAACATCTCCACCGTGGAGCCCTACCGGGCGCTGGTGGTGCAACTGCGCCGGGAGGGGGTGGAGATCGCAGCCATCTGGCAACGTTTGCGGGAACGGGGCTACGAAGGCGGGTATGCCGCGGTCTGGCGCTTCGTGCGTCGTCTGGAGCCGAGAACGCCTGAGGCCCCGTTTTACTGGTACACCTTTGCCGCGAATGGGTGGTACACTGACGTGCGCGAATTGACACCCGCATGGTGGATGCCCCCAACAATGAAACAAACCCGGGCGCCCCAGGCTCGTGGGCTCAGTATTCAGGGGCAGTTCTCACGCCCCTGGCACATCTCCCCCACGCCTGCGCATCATGCCCGCGGGCGTGGGGGCCCCAATCTTCCCCACAAGACATTTATGCCCATTGATTCACTGCGTCACATCTGTCATGAATGCGTCGAGCAGCCCGTTGAATGCTTCTGGTTGTTCCCATTGTGGCGCGTGTCCTGCAGCTGTAATGATCTGAATTTCATTACGCCAGAGTGTGGGCATGGTCAGTTTGCTGATATAAGCTTCATTCACCAATTGTTCTTCTTTTCCATGGAAAATGGCTAGTGGAATTGACAAGTTGGCTACTATTTCAATTTCGTCTTGATAGCCATCCGGTTTGATACTGGCGGCTAAACCGGCCCGGGCGTTGCCATCTGTGCGAAGGATATCTGTAACGAAGGGGGTTTCAGGCGCCGGTGTCCCGGGAACAAAGAACGATGTAGCATAAGCCCGGGCCTCTTCTTTGGTTATATTCGCTTTGAAGCCTATATTTACTACTGGATTTGGTAAAAATGCTTCTTCCATGGCTGGAGGAAATGCAAGTGGCGGTGTGCCGAAAATCACGAATCCCGCTGCTTTCTCTAGCTGGTTGTGGGCTTCTAATACAATGTGTCCTCCAAGGCTCCAGCCTACAAAAACAGCATCTTCCATTTCCAATGCTTCTGCCGCAGTGGCAATCGTGGCGGCATACCCTGGCATGCCGTACGCCGATTTTTCAGCAAAGGGTTCAGAGTTACCATGACCCGGTAAATCAATCGCCACAAGACGATATTTTTCGCCAAGCCAGCTGTTGATTTGATGCTGGTATGACAGCCCGGATGATGAATTGCCATGGATCAACATTATGGCAGGGCCCGTTCCAGAACTTTCGTAATAAGCGATCTTCTGTGATGGGAGTTGTAGCATTTTTGGTTGCATCTGCTCGCGTCTCCTTTTGAATGAATGGGAGGAATTTTATGGGGTAATGTGGTCAACTCGTTATCGTGACATTTTCGGGAGATTCCCTGAATTTTGTGTTTCCCCGGAGGCGAAGGATGGCTCTGGCAACGTCCAACGCCCACCAAAGCCATGCTATCACGCCCGTCCGCCAACGCCAAGCTGATGCTTGAACAGGGAGCGTTTTAAAAAAAGCCCGAAAAAAAGCCCGAAGCGCGCTTCGGGCCAGCAAGCATGGCTGTTGATGCGATATTTCGATAGATGAGGAACGGCGTCAACGAGCAGTGCCGATGTTGCCAGTCAACTAAATACAGTAGATCACGATTGTGAGAGTCTGTGTCCAGCCGGATTCACAATCCGGCGGGTTTGACGCTCGAATCACCGCCGGATCACGGATCCGGCTCTGCGCATCATGGCAAATCGTGATCTACTGAAATACAATTTAGCCTGTGGGGTTTTCTTCCTTTGATTTCATCATTTCCATAATAGCTGCTTTTGCTCGCACTTGAAACTTCTCAGCAGTCATTTCAGAAGATAGCCGAGCAAGCGTATTGATCGATAAACTGTCTTGGTCTAATTGTGTAAGTTCTTTCTTGGAGGTCAAATAAAACCTCCATTGACTTAGATCTAGCGCATCCCATCGTCTGGCATCTTTTTCTATTTGGACACAAAACACATAAAGATCTGCATTATAGGTCGATTTCTCCGCATATATATTTGACATCACATCTAAACGTCTGCCACGTAGCCTTCTAAACACAATTTTTGACATCTTCTTTTGTTGCCACGCTTGCAAATAGCCCGAGGTCTTCACCTCGATTGTGACGCCTTCGGGAGTTATTAAATCCCATTCCTTCCACGAATCACGTATTGTTAGAGGAATATCTAGTAAAACAGCAACCAACCACTCGGCAAAGATTCCCCGCACATCATTCATTTGTAGATTGCTAAAGGCCCAGCGCCAAAAGTGCAGAACGGTGTTGTGCTCGAGATGTAATATGGTGTTGTATAAACGTTCATCTCCGCGTAGAGGAGTCACTTCTTTTGCTGTCATATCATATCTCTGTTATCAAAACTATACTCAAAAGGTAACTACTAACATACCCGACTTCAATCACCACAAAGGCACAAAGACACTAAGAACACCAAGCATTTCAAAACTTTTTCTTTCTTTGTGCCTTTGTGGCTTCATGTCTTAGTGGTTTCTAGCCGGGCTACCTTAGTAGTAACCTCAAAAAAGTTTGATGGTCGTGTTGGGATGTATAGTGTGATGCCCAAAGCAATCTGAGATTTCGTGCGCACTGATTGCGAAGGATTTTGTCGTCGAGATCGTTAAATCCTTGCTAAGCGATTTTATCACCGCTGCAACGCAATTTGATGTTACCACGATTGAGAACTATCGCTTTTGGTTGCTTGCCGAGGGAAGAATGGACGAAAATAGACGAAACGGAATGACCGAATTTTCGTCAACTTTCGTCAACATTGGTCAATCTTCGTCGTCGCTGTAAGACGACAAGCGCCTTACTCCAGAAACAGGCGATCAATCGGTTGGTGCGTAACATGAGTAATCAGTTATTAGCATGCCTGCGGCCTTACTCTCCTCGGTTTTCATAATACATCGACATAAGCATTTGGCATCTTCCCTGCAAGAAATGCCTTGGCTGTTGAGCAACAGTTGGGTTGTGACTCTGCTGCGCTCGTTGAATCAATTGTTAGTTATGATTAGCTTTGGAGAATGTTATCCATCACATTTTGATGCGAAAAAATATATTCTAGAGATTTCCACGTCACAGGACATAATGTGCGTAATCGTTTATCTCTGATGGGTTTTTGCCTTTTCTGCAAAGTGTTGAATAAATCGCCGTATTTATACAACCACTCAGCGTATAATTCCATTTCTTCTAAAACATCTTCCCATCCACTTCCATCATCCACATAGTCCTTCAATTCAGTTGCCTTGTCTCTGAGTTCTGCCTTTGCCATTTGGAAATCTTCGCTTGTAAGTGGGTGAGTAAACAAGCGTTCATCGCAGAGGAGCAGCCAAGCCATGATTTGAGGCGATAAATGAGCTTTTTTTTCATTGTATTGTAGTAATTTCTTCAATCGAGACTGTCGCAAAGACAGATCATCTGCGAAAATAATATATTTTTCAGCTGGCACCTCCGGCAAAATCTTACCGCCTTGTCTTCTATCCTCTTGTTCCTTTGACAAAATCAATTCTCCCAAGCTGTCATTATGTTTTCGAAAAACATCATATAGCCATTGCATGTTGAATAATCCTACAGGACGCCTTATCAGTATGTTGCGTTCAAGATGAAATTCTCCATCAATGATATGCCAATTAGGTTGAAGCTCTGCGAAAAATAGCCCAATCGCTTCCATACCCAACTCATATGGATTGACAGAGAACAGCAGATGCACACCCTTGCCGCTCTTTTTGTTCTTCACCTTGAGAGCTAAATTGGTGTTAATGAGTTTAACTCGAATTGTTGGTGTTTCTTGTTTAATCTGGTTTGGGGTGGGTTCGAATTTTATTCTGTCTATCATATCCCGATACTTGATATGGCGAAATTGCAACTCAGGGCTAAGGTGTTGCACTATTTTCATACCTACGACCTCTTCATAAGGAAACCATCTTGTCGGTACTCCTTGCTTAATTTCTCCACTTGTTATCACATACTCTTCACAAAATTCACGCGCACATAGGCGTTCTACATTGTAAAGCTCTTCTAAAGATTCTGAGCCGCCGTTCCCTACGTTCCAGCCAACAGGAAATATGTCTCTAAAAAATAATGCCACCCAATAACTAGCAAGGTCTCCTGGTTTAGCGTCGTTGTATCGGGTGATTAGCATTGCTCCACCAGAGGCCCACCGCAGATGAAAATTCGGTGGTAGATTCTTAACCATTTCCTTTACATTTGGCGGCTGCGAACTTCTGTTGGTTAGAAAACTTTGAATTGTCTCGTCGAGCTTCGACAATTGATTTATGTTGTTACTGATTGCACGGTTTAAATGGACACTTAACCAAGCCTTCCCAATGTTATTATAAATGCCAAGCCGCACATCATGCAGGTTAATATCCACCCAATACCTTGCATCTCGATCTTGAGACCAACCCACTCTTATCTCTTCTCCAGTGGAAATCGGAATCAATGTAATTGAAAAAGCTCGATGCGCCTTCTTTAGCTTTCCCCATTCTAAATCTTCTCGCCGTATGATCAAGGGAAGTTTCTTTTCGAAGGGGGTTAGTTTTTTGTCATATTTTTGCAGGAATTCTTTGGTTTCCTCAATGGTGTCTTCGTCGTTCTCCGCAATATGTCTTATGTTTTTCGGGATCGAAGACCAGATTATCTCTGCTTTATCCGTATCAAATTTGGAAAATAGTTGACGATATAAAAATTTCCAGGGATGTTTTTTTGATCGTCTGGATAGCCATTTCCAAAAGGGAATCGCTACAAAGTAATATAAATCAGGCTCCCAAATTTTAGATGCAAAATAAGATACAAGTAACAACACTCCCCCGCCAATGATATAAATGCCCCATAGATACCAATAACGAAAATTAACCTTTGTAATTAATAATAGGCAAATCAACCCCATAACAAAAAGAATGTTTCCTAATTCTAATATTTTTCTAGGCAGTCTGCGATTCCCACTTGTTCCAAATTGTTTTTGTAGCTCAGGAGCCAACAGCCGCAGGAATAGTTCTTCAAGCCACTGCAAAACAACTGAAATAATTGTATTTTCGCTCATAGTAACCTCCTATTGCAGCACTAATTGGGTATGAGATGAGCGGAGCCTTCAGAGAGATGTTTCGTTGAAGGTGCTGCTGTTTTGCCATCGGAATTTACCAACTGCAGCAAGCAATTCACAAGCTACGAGCGAACGTTTGCTGCATCTTTATCAAGGTGCATACGGCCGTCAAGATGGTCTCCGGCGGGATCGTGTTATACGAACATGCGCATAATTTCCCAGCGCATCTTTTTTCTCATGTCAACATTTACCATCCAATTACCATTGTTTAAAAAATAGCATATTCATGTTGGCGTGTCAACCCCTAATCCAGCATCGGGTGCGGTTCAAAATTGGGGCAGACATTGCAACACCCGCCGGATTCGCAATCCGGCTCCGGAGCGGAGCTCCCCAGGGCGGATTCGTAATCCGCCCGGCAAAAAAATAAAAGCGCCCAACATTGAACCATGCCCTGACAATGGGTGCGGTTCAAAATTGGGGCAGACATTGCAACACCCGCCGGATTCGCAATCCGGCTCCGAAGCGGGGCTCCCCAGGGCGGATTCGTAATCCGCCCGGCAAAACAGAAAAGCGCCCAATATTGAACCATGCCCTGACAATGGGTGCGTTTCAAAATTGGGGCAGACATTGCAACACCCGCCGGATTGCGAATCCGGCTCCGGAGCGGGGCTCCCCAGGGCGGATTCGCAATCCGCCCGGCAAAACAGAAAAGCGCCCAACATTGAACCATGCCCTGACAATGGGTACGGTTCAGAATGGGGCAGACATTGCAACACCCGCCGGATTGCGAATCCGGCTCCGGAGCGGAACTCCCCAGGGCGGATTCGCAATCCGCCCGGCAAAAAAATAAAAGCGCCCTCAAACTGAAACGCACCCCCCGGCAGCAATGTGGTTCAAAATGGGGGCGCTTTTCGTGTTTATGGTCGACTTAAGTCGGGCGCTTCAGGCCTGCGCCGCCCTCCAACGAGATGGGTGTAATCATCGACTCATCTTCATTGCTTGGACTGCCAACTCGCTGTATAATGCCTGCCATCCACGTTCACGCGGTCTCCATTTTGGTCTATTTTCTTCCATATTCGTCGATTTCTTGAATGAAGACGCCTGATAGGCTCGCACCGAATCTCCCCTACCCATTATGCCCACCATCAACGGCGTATGCCCGCACGACTGCCCCGACACCTGCGCCTGGCAGGTCACTGTAGATGCCGCCACCGGCCGCGCGGTGCGCATCCAGGGCCACCCCCGGCATCCCATCACCCAGGGCCGCTTGTGCGGCAAGGTGGATCGCTATCTGGAGCGCACTTATCATCCCGATCGTCTCACCTCGCCTCTGAAGCGGGTCGGGCCCAAGGGCGCGGGCCGGTTCCAGAGCATCAGTTGGGAGCAGGCCATCCACGAGATCACGGCCCGTCTGCACGCCATCATCGCCGCATTCGGGTCCGATGCGATCTTGCCTTTCTCTTACGCGGGGACGATGGGCGTGCTGCAAGGCGAGGGCATGGCCGCCCGTTTCTTCCATCGTTTGGGGGCAACGCGATTGGCCCGCACCATCTGCTCCGAGGCGGGCTTCGAGGGTTTTCAGTACGTGACCGGGCGGGTGATGGGGCCTGCGCCCGAGGATTTCGCCCACGCCCAACTCATCCTCATCTGGGGCAACAACACTCTCACCAGCAATATGCACCTGTGGCCCTTCATCCAGCAGGCTCGCAAGAAGGGTGCGCCCGTCATCGTCATCGATCCTGCCCGCACCCGCACTGCCCGGGCCGCGGATGAGTGGATGCCCATCCGCCCCGGCACCGATGGCGCGCTGGCCCTGGCGTTGATGCACGTCATCCTCGCTGAGGATCGGGTGGATTATGACTACGTGCGGGCGTATGCCACCGGTTTCGATCTGCTGCCGGATCGGGTGAGGGAATTCACGCCGGCCTGGGCGGAGAAAATCACGGGCGTGCCCGCACAGCGCATCGTGCGGCTGGCTCGACAGTACGCGGACGCCCGGCCCGCGGTCATTCGCGTCAACTACGGCTTGCAGCGTCACGCCGCGGGCGGCATGGCCATGCGCAATATCGCTACGCTGCCAGCGCTGGTGGGGCATTGGCGCTACCGGGGCGGCGGCGTCATGCTCAGCGCCAGCGGCGCGTTTCATCTGGATAAAACCACGCTCAAGCGTCCCGACCTGCTGGGCGCGCGCCAACCCCGCATCCTGAACATGATCCGCCTGGGCGACGCGCTCAGTCTGGATGCGGATCGTCGCGCCCGCGCGCATTATGCGCCCAGGCCCGTGGACCGCAAACCCGCGGCCGAGGATGCAGGTCCGCCGGTCAAGGCTTTGTTCGTCTACAACAGCAATCCCGCTGCGGTCGCGCCTGATCAGACTGCGGTGCATGCGGGTCTGGCCCGGGAGGATCTGCTCACCGTGGTGCTCGAACATTTCCAGACCGACACTGCGGATTACGCGGACTATTTGCTGCCCGCGACCACGCAGCTGGAGCATTGGGATATTCTCAAGCCGTACGGGCATTTCTATCTGGCCCTGAATCGTCCCGCCATCGCACCCGTGGGCGACAGTCTGCCCAACAGCGAGATTTTCCGGCGTCTGGCCCGGGGCATGGGCTTCGATGATGACGCGTTCGAGCAGGATGATGTCAGCATTCTGCGGGAATATGTCGAAAGCCAGACGCATTCCACTATGGCCGGGATCACCTGGGAGCGTCTGTTGGCCGAGGGGTTCGTGCGCTTGAATCTGCCCGAGCCCTTCTTGCCTTTTGCCCAGGGCTTTCCCACGCCCGACGGCAAGTGTCAGATTTTCAGCCAGCAGATGGCCGACGACGGCTATGATCCTCTTCCCGCCTGGACGCCGCCCAATTGGTTAAAGATTAATGATCAAAGATCAATGATTAAAGCAAGGAACAGTAACAAACATCATCCTTTAATCATTAATCATCAATCATTGATTTTGATTTCCCCACCCGCGCACAACTTTCTCAACACTACCTTCGCCAATATGGAGCGCTTCCGCCATCGCGAGGGCGAGCCGCGGGTGTGGATTCATCCTCACGACGCCCGGCCGCGGGCCATCGCGGATGGCGATGCAGTGGTTTTGGAAAAC
>CAZYSY010000148.1:0-10080 GCA_964650295.1 uncultured Caldilineales bacterium
ACCGCTCACGGCCTGACCGTGAAAGAGGGCGATTGGCTGTCGGTGGACGGCGGCAGCGGCGAGGCTTTCTTCGGCCAGATTCCCACCACCTTCCCCAAATTCGAGGAACAGACCGATCTCATTACCCTGCTGAGCTGGGCCGACGAGTTCCGCCGCTTGCAGGTGTGGGCCAACGCCGATTATCCCGCGGACGCCAAACGGGCCCGCGATTTCGGCGCTCAGGGCATTGGCCTCACCCGCACCGAGCACATGTTCTTCGAGGAAGAGCGTCTGCCCATCGTGCAGCGCATGATTTTGGCCGATACGCCGGAAGAGCGCACCGCGGCTCTGGACGAGTTGCTGCCCTTCCAGCGGGCCGATTTCGAGGGCCTGTTCGAGGTGATGGACGGCCTGCCCGTCATCATTCGCCTCATCGACCCCCCTCTGCACGAGTTCCTGCCCGACATCTGCGAATTGGTGGATGAGGTGGCGACTCTGCGGGCCAAGGGCGAGACCGAAGGTCTGGCCGAGAAAGAGGCGCTGCTGAAGGACGTGGAAAGCTTGCACGAGAGCAATCCCATGATGGGGATGCGCGGCGTGCGCCTGAGCATTGTCATGCCCGAGATCGTGGAGATGCAGGTGCGGGCCATCTTCGAGGCAGCGGCCAACCAGGCCCTGAAGGGTGTCACCGTCAAGCCCGAGGTGATGATCCCCCTGGTCAGCCACGTGAACGAGCTCAAGGTGATCCAACCCCGCCTGCAGCGCATCGCCAAAGAGGTGATGGCCGAGAAGGGCATCGAGTTCGAGTACAAGTTCGGCACCATGATCGAGATCCCGCGTGCGGCCCTGACCGCGGCCGAGATCGCGGAGGTGGCCGAGTTCTTCTCCTTCGGCACCAACGACCTCACCCAGATGACCTTTGGTTACAGCCGTGATGATGCAGAGGCCCGCTTCCTCCTGACTTATGTGGAGACGGGCGTGCTGCCGGTCAATCCCTTCCAGACCATCGATCGCGATGGCGTGGGCCGTCTGATGAAGATGGCCATCGACGAGGGACGGGCCACCCGTCCCGACCTGGAAGTGGGCATCTGCGGCGAGCATGGCGGCGATCCCAGCTCCATCGAGTTCTGCCACTACGCGGGCAACAACTACGTGAGCTGCTCTCCCTTCCGCGTGCCCATCGCCCGTCTGGCTGCCGCCCAGGCCGCTCTGAAAGAGAAGGGCGTCAAGGGTTAATCCCGCTTTTCAGGTGCGACGCACTTCCAAACAGGCTTAAGCCCGTTTTTAAGTGCGTCGCATAAACAACAGAAATCCCCCGCCCGGTCTGCACCCCGCACGCCGGGCGTTTTTTATTTGCCCTTGCCCTGTAATGCGGATTGGCCTATTATGCTCCTATCTCCTGTGTTTCCCTTTTCAGTCATTCGAGGTAACTGCTTACGTACCTGGCTTCGGCCTGTTTTTCGCCCGGAGCTGAACCTCCGGGCTACCCTTGCCAAGCCCTCTGGGCTGCACGGCTGAGCCCCAGTGGGGCTTTGCACCCGTAGCCCGAGGGTTTAGTCTCGGGCGGAGCGGCGCAGATGAGTCAACCTTAGCAGTTACCATTCGAGAGTGTGCTCCAAATGCTACCCTCCACCATTTCTCCGAAACTGGCTGCTGTCATCGAAGAAAGCAAGCGTCTGACACAAACTGAACGTTTGGTTCTGGCGCGGACGCTTCTGGATAGTATTTTATCGGATGAAGCTATGGAAGAAATCGACTGGAATGAGTTGGGACTGGCTTCTTTCCAGCGGGATTGGGACAATGACGATGACGCCATTTATGATCACTGGAGAGAGCATTATGGCGTTACGGAAGGGTGATGTTGTTTAATCCCATTCCCTTACACTGATTTATCCGCAACCAAGACACGACCTGCGGTCGTGGTAAGCAGCGATCTCTATCATTCTGTTCGATCCGAGCTGTTGCTTGCATACTTGTCTTCCAGACTGTCTAACGCTGATGCTGAGTTGGATTATGTGTTGTAGGATTGGGAAGAGGCAGGGTTGCTCAAACCGACGTTTATGCGTCCCAAAATAGCAGCCATCGAACCATCGCTTATCGCTTATCGCGTGGGAGCCCTTTCAGATCGTGACTTGCTGGAGGTCAATAGGCGATTGCGATTGGCACTGGCATTGTCAAGCGACTGACCCCTTTTATCCACTATTTTCCTGCCCGGCCTGTGCACCCCGCACGCCGGGCGTTTTATATTTGTACAAACCCCTCCCGGAGGTGGGACAGACTAGCGGGCTTGATTCCGAGTATCAGATTTACTGTTGTATGATTGGAGCATCGCCGAGAAGTCTGGCGAATTTTAGCCACTAAACTTTGAACCTTGAACCTGCACCCCAAACTTTGAACCTGGAACCGTGAACATGAAATCATCTATCCTCCTCTCCGGCTTCAGGCCCTACGACGGCATGGCCCGCAACCCCACCGAGCAGCTCATGCGCCGTGCGCCCGAAGCACTGGCCGATATCCCCGGCGTGAGCCTGCGCGCCATCGTGCTGGACACCGACTACCAGCTCAGCGAACAGCAGTTCACCGCCGCGCTGGACGACTTCCGCCCGGGCGTCGTCCTCTCCTTCGGCCTCAGCCGTCGCATCGATGAGATCAAGTTGGAGCGCGTCGCCATCAACGTGGATGACGCCCCCATTCCCGATAACAGCGGCAGACTGCGCCGCGGCCAGCTCATCGCGGAAGATGGCCCGGTGGGCTACTGGGGCACGATTCCCATCGACGCCATTCTACAAACCCTGCACAATGCGGGCATCCCCGCGGGCATCTCCAACCACGCCGGCGCTTACGTCTGCAACCACATCTACTACTTCGGCCTGCACACCATCGCCACCCAGGGCCTGCCCACCCGCATGGGCTTCATCCACGTGCCGCCCCTGCCGGAGATGGTGCGGGATGAGCCGGGCCGGGCGGGCATGAGCATGGAAACGCTGATCGAGGCTGCCCGCGTCATCATCACAACCGCAGCGGAGCCGATCCGACAAGGGTAGCTAACCGAAGACAACACCGCCGATAGTCACCACCGAGGTGTTCTCCTCATCTGCCGGGCAGACCGCATACCCCGCCCGGGAGCCCTCCACGGCGCCTGCTGCCTGGATCGACAGATAGAAGGGAGCCACGCCACAGACATTGTTTTCATCCTCCACCCGCTGGATGATGCGCCAGAAGCCATCGGCATCGCCCGCGGTCAGCCGGTCCAGCATCTCGTCATCCAGCTGCCTGATCTGCGAAAGTTTGCCTTCATCCACCGGATCGCCGTCGAACGCAGGCCCGACGTGCGCCAGATCGCCCGAAGCCACGATGAGGGTGTTGGGACGTTCACGGAGGATGCTGCGCAATTCAGCCAAGAAACGGGCCAGCAGCGGGTCTTCGGCCGGGGGATGATCCGCATCCAGGAAAGGGAACAGGGAACCGACCAGGATGGGAACGACGGGGACCGATTCGCCGCCGCGCATGTGATGCAGCCACACCAGCACAAGCTCCAGTGAATGCTCACCCAGGTGATAAAGCTCACCGGCAAAGGCCGCTTCCTCCCCCACGGCCCGGGCCAGTCGATCCACCAGCAGCTGATCTGTGGGCAGGATGCCGTAGGGCGTGGCGTAGCTCTGGCGGGTCAGCGTCACTTGATTGAAGCCGCCGTAATGATCGGTGCCCAGGATGATGACCAGCTCTGCAGTCCGGGCCATGGCCTCGGCTTCTTTCCACACCCGGGCGTAAACCGAATGCCCGCGCTGGTAGTCGATGTGCGGACTGAACACCAGCTTGCCCGAAGCGGGCATAGGCGTCACCGGGCCGACCTCGGTCAGATAGGCGTCGAATTGGGCCTTCAGTTCTTCTGCGTCGGTAGGATAGCCTTCGCCCGCGATGAGCATAGGGCGGTGGGGCAAGGCATAGTAGCGGGCCAACGCATCAGCATACGCCTGACGGTAACGATCGTTTTCCAGAAATAGCGCCTCATCCAGCGCCTCGATCAGTTCTGTGATGGCTTCTACATCGGCTCGAATGCTAAAACGGGTGTAGAGTTCGCTGCGGATAGCCTTTGCGTCATGTTCTCCATCCAATAGATAAAGTAGTGGACCATAGGCTTGGGGCAACACCATGTATTGCCCAGAAAGCTGGAAAGGGTCTTGCAGCAACAGCGCCGGGGCGTTCTGGTATGTGATAGGTTGGATATGTAATGGGCGTAACTTGGGCATAGTAAAGCATGGTGGAAAAATATCTCGGTGATGTATGGTATGTTATGATAGCATAGTTGTGGCGGCAGCTCGATGGTTTGCATCTGAATGGGCGTGTGATGGACAGAATGCGAATAACTAGTACTAAGTCAAGTCTGCTTTGAGGGGAGAAGGCGACGGCCGGCCCGACAGACCGACTGAAGTCGGTCTCTATAGGCCTCTGGCCAACGGACGGCCTGCGCCGTCCCTTCACCAACCAGAGACGGTCGACGGAGGTCGACCGCTGGCGTAAAGCGCCTGGAGAGTCCGAGTTTACTCGATGGTAAAGGCCACGGCCACAAGAGATTTTGCATCGAACTACAATTGACTGAGTAGGAGCTCCCCAGGGCGGATTCATAATCCGCCCGGTAAAACAAAAAAGCGCCCAACATTGAACCATGCCCAGACAATGGGTGCGGTGCAACATAGATGCATTCACTCGATGTAGACCGACTGAGGTTGTCAGGTCAGCGAGTCACAGACTCGTATGTGTACATTTTGCTCTCCCGCCGGAACTGTGACCCGACGACATTGATAAACTGCTCCGAAATTGAAGCGCACCCACTGGACGGATGCAGCTTGACCTGAAAACAGAATGGGCTTTTGACAGACTGGGGTAGAGTTTGATATGCTTTTGTCATAATTTCAGAGTAAGAATAGCTGTGAACCGGAGTAGTACGCATCAAAGCGGGATTCAGAGAGGCGGCGGTTGCTGCGAAGTCGCCATCAGCGCAGATGCGGAATGGGCCGGGGAGCTGATCACCGAATGCCCGTCGGGCCAGTAGGCTGATCCGGAGACGCCACCGTTACCAGGGCGCTGGATGTCGCTTTCGGGCCGCATCCGCAGAGTGAGATCGGCCAGGCCGGTCTAATGAGGGTGGCACCGCGGATTTCTGTTTTTTCGTCCCTCACGCCGTCATGGCGTGGGGGATTTTTGTTGCGTAATGCGTATTGCGTGGTACGTATTGCGTGTGAAATCTCCGAGGCACTCGTCAACCCAATCTACCGAAAAACACCATTTTCACTTATGAAACCGCCAGCCAATTTCGAGCAATGGAAAAGCTCAGTTCCGGATGACATCAGAAAAGACGTGCTCTGGCGAATGAACGTTTACCAATTCGCACTTTTTGCCGGAGATATTGCCTGGTTTGATGTCAGCAAGCTTATGCAGGATGTACGCACCCGAAGTCTTTCGGAACAACTGTACCGTGCAGTCGGAAGCATCAGCGCCAATATCGCTGAGGGATATTCCCGCGGTTCAGGCAAGGACAGAGCTCGATTTTACACCTATGCGTTAGGGTCGGCCCGCGAAAGTCGTGACTGGTACCACAAAAGTCGGCCGATCTTGGGAGAAAAGGTTGTTGAGCACCGTATCCATCTACTTACAGAGATTATTCGCCTACTCCTGACAATCATCCAGCGTCAACGCAGTACCGCTTCATTTCAGGAACCTCCACCCGAGTATCGCACATCCACGTCTCTTCTTGTCAATATTCCCTACACATAATCCTACGTAATACGAAATACGCAATACAAAAAGAACTTATCCTCATTTCCGGAGAACCCAACTATGTCATCACAAAAACGCATCCTCACAGGCGATCGCCCCACGGGTCGGCTGCACCTGGGCCACTACGTGGGCTCTATCAAGGCCCGGGTGGCGCTGCAGGACCAATACGAGACCTTCCTGATTATCGCCGACCTGCACATGCTCACCACCAAAAACAGCAAGGAAGACATCGACCGCATCGATGAAAACGCTCGCCAGATGGTTCTGGATTACCTGGCCTGCGGCATCGATCCGAACAAGGTCACTATCTACCTGCAATCTGCGGTGCACGAGACTTACGAGTTGAACACCTTATTCCAGAATCTAGTCACCGTACCCCGGCTGGAACGGCTACCCAGCCTGAAAGATATGGCCCGGGCCGCGCACAAGGAGGAGATGCCTTACGGTCTGCTGGGCTATCCTGTGTTGCAGGCGGCCGATATCCTGCTGCCGCGGGCGCATCTGGTGCCGGTGGGCAAGGACAATCTGGCCCACGTTGAGATCACCCGCGAGATCGCCCGCCGCTTCAACCGTATGTACGGCGATGTCTTCCCTATTCCCGAGGCACTGGTGCCCGAGACCGGCACGTTGGTGGGCACTGACGGTCAGGCCAAGATGAGCAAGAGCCTGAACAATGCCATCATGCTCAGCGACGACGCCAAGACCGTGCGCAAGAAAGTGTTCAGTATGTACACCGATCCCAACCGCATCCGGGCCGACATTCCCGGCCGGGTGGAGGGCAATCCTGTTTTCATCTATCACGACGTCTTCAACCCCAACAAAGACGAAGTCGAGGACCTGAAGGCCCGCTATCGCACCGGCAGTGTGGGCGATGTGGAGGTAAAGGAAAAACTGACCATTGCCATCAATAACTTCCTGGATCCCATCCGCGAGCGACGGGCAGCCTACGAGGCGGACAGCGGCTTTGTGGATGATGTCATCTATCAGGGCACCCTGCGCACCCGTGATGAGGCCCGGGCGACCATCATTGCTGTGAAGAAGGCCATGGGCCTGACCGGCGTGTGGAATCGCATCAGCCGCCGGGCCGAACGCCGCCGCAAACGCATCGCCAGGCAATAGAGGTCATAATTGGGCCTCTCCACCTGGATGTCGAATAGCTGAATAATCACCAAGAGTCTGCTTCACTCTCGTCGGTTCGTTTTGTGACGACGCTAAAACGCAATTGTACGACGCAAACTCATCCGGTTGCGTTTTACCCCGCGGGCGCTGAGGCCGCAGGCGGCGGTAGTTGATCTTCTTTGAAATATTCCAGACGCGGGTGTTGGCATTCCGGGGTGATCAAAGCCCCGGTGTCGCTACAAATCTCCAGTTGCACCACTCCGGGAGGCGGCTCGAATATTTGCACAGGCAGGTCTTCGTGCGCGTCCTGCATGAAGTTCTTCCAGATCGGTGCAGCTGTACGTACACCACTAAGTTTGTTCATTGGGGAGTTGTCCGTATTGCCTACCCACACGCCTGCCACCAGTTGTGGCGTATAGCCAATTGTCCAGCCATCACGCCAGTCGTTGGTGGTGCCGGTTTTGGCCGCCACCGGGCGATCCGGCAACTCTAGCCAGCGGGAAGCCCGTCCAAAAGCGGGCTTTCGGGCTTGATAATCGCTGAGGATGGAGGTGATGAGAAAGGCGTGTTCAGGCGCAATTGCCTGGGCTGCGTATGGGTATGAGTAATCCGCTAATAAATCGCCGTCTTGCGTTTCAACGCGTGTGATGATGTGCGGCTCTAGACGTAGACCGCCATTGTCAAGTGCGGCAAAGGCGTTAACCATCTCTAAAAGGCTGACTTCACCGCTGCCAAGCGCCAAAGATAATCCGTAATCTTCTCGGGTGAGCGTACTGATGCCCACCCGTTGAGCCAGCTCTTTGAGCGCAGGAATGCCGGCGTGTTGCAAGGCTTTTACTGCTGGGATGTTGTAGCTGTTGGCCAGAGCTGAACGCACGCTCACCATCCCGTGGAACCGGCCATCATAATTGCGGGGTACGTAGGGCGGGCGGCCTGGACCATCGGGGAATTCGGTGCGTTCATCGAGAATAAGGGTGGCGGGCGTCCAGTAATCTTCGGTCATCTCGAATGTCGTCAGATAGTCCAGCGGCTTGATGGTGCTGCCTACCTGTCGCGGCGTGATGGCCATGTTCACCTGGCCATCGATAGCTTCGCTATTGAAATCGGCTGAGCCCACCAACGCCAGCACCTCTCCTGTCTGAGGAGATAAAGCCACTAAAGCAGCATTGCCCGCACGGGCGTTACTTCTTTCTAGGTTGGCTATCCCTTTTCGTACGGCCTTTTCCGCTTTTTTCTGCATATCTGGATCCAACGT
Organism: uncultured Caldilineales bacterium; assembly: GCA_964650295.1. Lineage (GTDB taxonomy): Bacteria > Chloroflexota > Anaerolineae > J102 > J102 > M2005. The sequence goes on from CAZYSY010000148.1 coordinate 8,132, forward strand.
CGTATAAACGCGTAGACCTCCCTTGGCTACGACCTCCGGACCATAAGTAGCTTCCAACTCCTGGCGAACCATTAACACAAAGTGCGGATAGAGAAAGTCTGCTCTGGCATGATGAAGCACTTCTTGGGGACTCTTACCGTCATAGGCCTTCCACGCCCGGGTGGCTTCTTGAGGAGTAATGAAGCCATGCTCGACCATTAGTCGTAGTACATCGGCCTGACGGTTGCGGGTGGCCTCCCAGTGTGTGTAGGGGTCATATTGACCAGGGTATTGAGGAATGCCCGCCAGTAGAGAAGCTTCGGCTAAATTAAGATCGCTAGCATGTTTACCGAAATAGGTTTGGGACGCCGCTTCTACGCCATAGGCTAGATTGCCGTAAAAAATGTGGTTGAGATAGATTTCGAGAATATCATCTTTGGTGTATCGGCGGTTGATTTCAAGAGATAATACCGCCTCTTTGATCTTTCGTTCAATGGTCTTTTCAGATGAGAGATAAGTCAGTTTGACCAGTTGTTGTAGCAAGCTGCTGCCGCCAGGTCGAGTGGCCTCTTTGCGAAAGATGTAGTAAAAAGCCCGGGCCACTCCTACCGGATCAACGCCTGGATGTTGGTAGAAGTTGGGGTCTTCCACGGCCAAGGTGGCGTTGATCATTTGAGGACTGATGTCTACTAGTGGCACAACGGTGCGCTTACCCGCATCAGAAGGAAACACTTCGTAGATCAAGTTGCCTTTTCGATCGTAGATGGTGGTTGTCTTGAATGTATTTGCCCGGTCTCTTAATTCGTTCGATGGCGGCAGCGCCGCGGCAATGCGCATATACCCAACCAATAAAAGTCCCAGCCCCAGAAGCAAAATGGCGCTTATGCCAAAAATGATGATGACTGTTGTTTTTTTTTGTTTATCAAGAGGCGTTGTTGTGTTCATAAAGTATGTTTATGCTGCTATGTTGCTTTGGCGCCTGGAAATTGGCTTGCTTCAGTAGGATAACCAGTATTAGAGATGTTGACAAGTTGAATGGGCTATTTAGCGCCTTGCCAATAACCTTTGTCGGAAATAAGAAAATGCGCCTGCCGCCCGGCCCCCAAAAATTATACTACGGTGGTGCAGGGACCGCTGTTTATGTTCCCCCCATCAGCCACGAATAACACAAAAACATAAAGGCAACGAAGCCTAAATTGGGATTTATGATGGGGGAATTTGGGAAAAAATGGAAAAAAGACTTGACAACGAACATGTGTTTGGGTATACTAGAGTCAGAAAAAATGTTCTGAAATCAACTGTCTCACGGAGTATAAATTATGGCTCGTCGTGCATCTAAAAAACTTCGACCCCGTCAAAAAGCTATGTTAGAGTTTATTCGCCAGTTTATCGAAGAGAATGATTACCCGCCCACCATTCGTGAGATCGGGGCGGCGGTGGGCATCTCCTCAACTTCGGTTGTGAACTACAATTTAGACCAGTTGGAAAGAAAAGGGCATATTATCCGCAATCGGGAGGTATCTCGTGGTTTGCGTCTGACCGATTCGTTCGGTGGAAAGCGTGTGCGTACCGTGCCATTTTACGGTGAGATCGCAGCGGGTGAACCTATTCCCACACCTGATGATCCTCAGAGCGTCCTGGAGACGATCGCAGTTCCAACAGATATGCTTCCCTCCACAGGGGATTTCTTTGCGTTGAAGGTACGCGGGCAATCGATGATTGATGCCCTAGTCGATGATGGCGACATCATCTTGGTGCGGAGTCAGCCCCAGGTGGAGACAAAAGAGATGGCCGTGGTGGAGATTGTAGACGAGGGCGCTGAATCGGGCGCAACGCTGAAATACTTCTACAGTTTGGGCGATAAGGTCGAATTGCGCCCGGCCAATCCCGATCCGGCGTACCAACCCATCATTGTCCCCGCTGAGCAAGTTCGGGTGCGGGGCAAGGTCATCGGCGTCATCCGCCGCTAT
>CAZYSY010000149.1:0-19702 GCA_964650295.1 uncultured Caldilineales bacterium
TCGTTACTACTAAGGTAGCCCGGCTAGAAACCACGAAGACACGAAGCCACAAAGGCACGAAGAAAAGAAAAAGCTTTGAAATTCTTGGTGTTCTTAGTGTCTTTGCGCCTTTGTGGTGATTGAAGTCAGGTACGTTAGTAGTTACCTTTCATCCCTGAAATACGTCCATGAACCGAAACATTCACACCATCCTCACCCTCTGGCGGGCCCGGGCGCTGATGATGGCTGGCTATCAAGCCTACATCCTCAAATGGATGACGTTGAAGCTGCCCGATTGTGCGCGTGGGCGGGCCGCTGTTGCTGCTCTTGTTGTGGCGCTGGCGGCAGAGGGGGGGACGATGGACGATTGCCTGTCGTCTTCCATCCATGCTCTATTGTCGGTGGAGCGATGATGGTTGAGGCGGATATGCTGGCCTATGAGCGCGCCTGGTGGGAGGAGGGGCGCGTGGTGGCAGGGCTGGATGAAGCGGGCCGAGGCGCCTGGGCCGGGCCTGTGGTCGCGGGCGCGGTCATTTTGCCCCCTGAGCCCGAACGTCTGCGCCAGGCCCTGGCGGGCGTGGATGACTCCAAGCGTCTGACGCCCGCGGCCCGTGAGCGCCTCTATGACCGCATTCGCGACGTCGCAGCCACCGCGGTCGGCGTTATCCACGCCAGCGTCATCGACGAGATCGGCATCCTCAACGCCACCTATCAGGCCATGGAGGCGGCCCTGGCCGCGCTGTCGTTCACACCTGACGCACTCCTCATCGACCATATTCCCCGGCCCCTGGGAGATTGGGAGCAGATACGGCTGGTGCGAGGCGAGCGAGCGTCGCTGAGCATTGCCGCAGCCTCGATCATTGCCAAGGTCTATCGAGACCGGCTTATGGTCGAGCTGGATGGGGAATATCCAGGATATGGTTTGGCTCGACATAAAGGATATGGCACCAGGCAACACCAGCGGGCCATTGCCGAGCTCGGGCCTGCGCCCATACACCGTCTCTCCTGGGGCCCCTTTCGTCAGCCGCGGTTGCCTTTTGTCGATCTCTTGTAACTCGACCGGGTGATGCCTTCCAGTGCTCAAATATTTCCGCCCCAAGGAAGATGCCAATCGTTATCCTGAAGGAAAAGTCAGCTCATGCCGGTCGCATGATTCAGGAAGAGGTGTTTGCGTGGGGGTGGGCTTGTATTGCTGTGCGTTTGGGGTTGAGGCCAAGCAGCTCACCCAGTGGGTTGTCTGAATTCAATTTGGCTTCGATTTCTTTTTTTGTGACGCCTTGCTCCAGGAGTTTTACCACGAATTCACTGTGAAATGTGTTTAACGTTTCTTCGTCGGCGTGCGGATGTGCTTTGCCCACGACGCCTCGCAGATGTTTCATGGTCACCTGGGTGTAGATGGTGGTGGTTTGCAGGCTGGCATGGCCTAGCAGCTCTTGCACCGTGCGTAGGTCGGCTCCTCCTTCCAGTAGATGGGTGGCAAAGCTATGACGCATGGTGTGCGGCGTGACGCGTTGGGAAATTCCCACCTGTTTGACGTATTTGTTGATGATGGCGCTGATGGCCCGTTTGGAAGAGAGAGGACTGCCGCGGTAGTTGAGGAAGAGGGCATCGGGCGGGCGTGAGGATGCGTTGGGATTTTGGGCCAGCAGTTCGGGGCGTCCGCGGTGGATGTAGCGTTCGAGCGCTAACCGGGCGGGTTCGCCGATGAGCGCGATGCGTTCTTTTCCTCCTTTGCCCCACACGCGCAGTTGTTTCTGGGTGAGATTGACATCTTTCAGCCGTAACCCCATGATCTCGCTGCGGCGAAGTCCGGCGCTGTACAAGGTTTCAAGAATGGCGGCGTCACGCAATCCCAGGGGAGTATTCACATCGGGCGCACTCAGCAATTCGATCATCTGCGCCATGGTCAGATAATCTGGCAATGTGCGTGGTTGTTTGGGCGGGCTGATCTGTGCAGCCGGATTTTTGTCAACGATGTGCTCTCGCATCAGAAAACGGAAGCAAGAGCGAAGCTCGTAGAGTCTACGGGCGATGGACGCCGGATGATAGTTTTTGTGATGTAGTGAGGCCATCCAGGCCCGAATCAGCGCTACATCGACATTTTGCCATTGGTGGATGTTCCGCGTTGCGGCAAAGTCGATGAATTCTTGGATTTCGTTGCCGTAATTGCGCAAGGTGTAGGGCGAAGCGTCACGTTCGGCTCGAAGATAGCGTAGAAATTGGGCCAGTCCCTCTTCCATTATTGCGTCGTGTCTTGGGGATGGATGGTGGGGAGTGGCGATTGGTAGAGTTTGGTTTTTGTGAGCAGGTAGAGGGTGTTGGTCATTTCGTCGACAAAGATGTCTTTGAGATCGTTCAAAGCGCTGCCATGTTCGAGCGGGGTGAGTTGGGCCAGGAATTTACCTTCTTTGTCGAAGACAAGTATGCGGTTGGTGGCGGCGTCGGCAATGAAGATGCGCCCAGCTGGAGGGTCAGCTAAATTCATCCACAGCGCCACTGCCTGTGTCAGGGGAGGATCGACCTGCTCGAGAGCAAAGGGCTCTTGTTTGCCAGAAAGGAATTTGAGCATACTGCCGTTGGGATAAAGCAACCACACGTAGCCATCGATGCCCACGTCGATGACAGATTTCAGATCGACTGGCGTCTCGGCGGGGAAGTATGGCTCGGGCGGATTGGCATAGTTGGCGCCGCTGGGGCGATAGCGCCAGAACTGATTGCCTACCGAGTCGAGTAAGTAAATGTTGCCGTTGTAGAAGTACATGCCGTTGACGAATTGCAAGGATGGATTTTCGGCCAGAGCCACATTGACAGGGCCGAGTCCCTCATTGATGCCAAACAGCTGCACGCTGTGATCCAGAATCAGCGGACCTGTGGCGGTGCGGTTGCCGCCCGTGGGCGCCCAGACTGCTTCGGAAAGTTTGCCCACGGTGCGCCCTTCCACCGCGTCTCCAGCCTTCAGGAGTTGCTTGGGGTTGTCGTCGCTGTTGGCCAGACGATCGCTGGTTGCGTCATCCAGCAAATAGCGCTCGAAGCTTTCGCGGCCGGTATCGAGCACATAGACGCTGAGCCCATTGACGAAAACGGTGGATGGGTTCGAGGCGGGATCGTCGAAGGTGATCAACGGCAGGTCGAATCCAGCCATTAGCCCCACTACTTTGTTGATCTGGGCCTGATAGTCGAGGATCTGTGCGCGCATCTTACGCACTTCGGGGTGATCGGGGAAGAATTGGTTGGCTTGATCCAGCTGTTCTTGCGATGCCTGAAGCAGGCGACGGGCCTGTTCGACATCGGGTGCGGCATGGGCGCTTTGCAGTTGCACCTGAGCAGCATTGAGATATTTCTCGAACAACTTCACCCGTTGTTGTCCTTGGTAATACCACATGCCTGCCGTCACTGCGACCGCGCCGATAATGATGATGAGTATGATGCCCAGGATAAAAGGTAAACGCCGGGGTTTCTTGGGTTTTGCGCCAGGTGTTGTGGCGGGTTTCTTTGAGATGCTGGGGCGAGGTGCGCGTTTTCCCCATCCTGAAAATGCACCGAATCGGGACCCTTTTTGTACGTCGCGTTGAGATTCCACCTTTGAAGAGGGAGAATCATACATGTCATCCCATGCCAGCTCATCCTCTCCTTCAACAAAGTCATCCTCCCATGCTTCAGGAGCCAGGGGGATTTCATCGCTGGGGGTGGCCGCTTCAGCTTCGGCGGGCAATGCGTCTGACGTGAGAGGCCGTTGCTGGCGCTGCGCGGCCGATTCGGTCAACGTGACCACCAGTGCGGTCAAATCGTCACTGGCCCCAATGCCAATGCCTGCCATCTGGTCCGCCACCGCCTGGGCCCGGGCCACAGCCGTGGCCTCCATCATCAGCGGCACTTCTAGATAATTGGCCCATGCACTATCCATGGCCACCATGACAATGCCCGAATGACCGGGCACCCGTCCGATCTCCACCGTGGGAGCGTCTGCCTCACCCAGAGCGACATAATGTTCGTCGTTCAGTGGCGAAAACCATTGCAGGCCTTGATCGCTGCTCACCGCCAGGATGGTGGGGCCCGCCTGGGCTGAGATGATTTCCTGACTGGTAACGACCAGACAAGTTGCTCCCGCTGTAAAATCTGCGCCGGCATCCCGGTTGTAATGTTGTAACAGCACATGGGCAGATTGCAGCGCTTCGGTCAGCGCTTCGATCACATCCCCGCGGGCGTTGTAGTAGGTCTCCTGGATGATGTTGAGCAATTGGCGGTAAAGCGATCCTGTGCGAGAGGTATCCCCGCCATCGAGCTCGATGAGGATGTAGAGATTGCCCTTGCCACGGGTGGGCGCAATCCCCGAAGTGGGCTCCACAATGCGTGCAGTAGGCGCATGATTGCTACGACGTCCACGCGCCAGATGGACAATTTTGACCTCGGTTTTCAGGGTGTGTGCCATGACGATAGTCTCGTAGAGGGGAGTGGGGGAAGAGTTGTTGTTATTGTACACGAATTTCTTTACCGTAAAAAATTCGCAAGAAGGCGCTTATGAAACTTGGCGCTTGTTGCCAAAAACTGTTATCATTTTGGGCTATGAGCACACAGAATCATCGTTGGCGCACATTGCCGCCGGATAGCAAAATCATTCATCCATCGCAACAACCTCAGCGTTATTCGTCCGATCAGGAATATCGTCCCGGGACATGGCCAGCTGATGTTTCAATGGGTGGAGAGGCGTCGTTGCCTGTTTCATTTGTCAGGGAGGCGTTTAGCACCCTCGCGCCTGCGCTGATCATTGCCATTGTTATCCATCTATTTTTGGCGCAAGCGACGCGTGTAGAAGGCTATAGCATGGAGCCGACGCTTTATGGACATCAACGTTTGATTATTGAGAAGGTCAGTTACCGGTTTCATCGACCCTCCAGGGGAGATATCGTGGTGCTTCAGGTGCCTGGGTATGATAAGTTGTTGATCAAACGGGTGATCGGTTTACCTGGCGAAACCATCGAGATCAAAGATGGCGTTGTCTGGATTGATGGCCAGCCGCTGGACGAACCCTATGTCAAGGGCTCGATGCGAGGAAGTTATCCTCCCACGGTGATCCCCGAAGATTCGATTTTTGTGATGGGAGATAACCGCAACAACTCCAGCGATTCGCGTGTTTTTGGGCCTGTCTCCATCGAGCACATTGTTGGACACGCGTGGATGCGTTATTGGCCACTGCAAGCGTTTTCATTGATGCCATAGTTCGGCATTGTGGTTTGTCATGCGCACTGTCATGCAAGAATCTTCCTGGTCGAACACCACGAAACTCATCGTGCTGGCGCTCATCATGATCTTCAGCGGATGGGTTTTGGTTCGATTCAGTGAGGCGATTCCTTTCTTGATTATTTCGGCCGTGTTGGCTTTTTTGTTGAATCCTCCCACCAATTGGATTGTTCGACAGACCGGGTTGCCGCGAGGTGTCGCCGTTGGGGCGGTATTCTTGGTGTTGTTGGGGTTTATCACTCTGGCTCCAATTCTTATCACGCCCAGCCTGGTCTCGCTGACTTCGAATGTTCAATTCGATTTTGAGTCCTTTAACGAGTTTATTGATAATCTCGGCAACATTACGCTGCATTGGGGCTCTTTGAGTATTGATGTGCGGGATATTTTGTTGCAATCTTCCACCGGATTGCAACAGTTTTTGAGCACCTACATTTCTCAGGCAGCGCTCTCTTTGTTGGGGATGCTTTCCAGTTTGTTCTGGGTGTTCTTTGTCGCTGTGGTCACTTTTTGGTTGATCAAAGATAGCTATAAGCTAGAGAATTGGTTTTTCGAACATCTCCCTCGATCCTATCGACGCGATGTTTCCCGACTGTTGCAGGAGTTGGGATTGATTTGGGAGCATTTTTTCAAAGGTACGTTGGTTTTGGCCTTTGTCGTGGGAACGTTGGTTGGGCTAACAATGTGGATTTTAGGGATTCAGCATGTGCTGCTCATTGCCATCTTTGCTGGTTTTATGGAGTTCATACCCTCGGTGGGGCCTACTTTGGGGGCGTTGTTGGCGGTGTTCGTTGCATTTTTTGGCGGTTCGAGTTGGTTGCCTCTTGATAATTGGCTCATTGCGTTGATTGTGTTGGCCCTCTATGCCCTCATCTTTCAGTTCGAACAAATTTACCTCTATCCGCGCGTGGTGGGAAGGCGAGTCAATCTTCATCCTGGCGTTGTGTTTGTAGGGGCGATCTTGGGCGCTATTGAATTTGGATTGTTGGGCGTGTTGTTGGCTGCGCCCACTCTTGCTTCGGTGCGCGTGTTGGGGCGATATGTGTTGCGCCGTATGATGGACTTGGATCCTTTTCCTGAAGAGCCTGCCTGGGGAGGTGCGGCGATTCAGTGGCGCGGCATGTTACGCGGTCAGCCGATCACCGCTGTTTTGTTTGATCTTGACGGCACTCTGGCGGAAACGGATGATCAAATTGTAGATGAGTTGGTTCGACGCCTTGGCCCGTTGCAGAAGTTTTTTCCCGAAGGCGATAGTCGTCCCTATATTCGCCGCTGGTTGATGAGAATAGAGCCGGTTATGGCCTGGTGGATGGCGCGCCTGGATGCTGTGAGTCTTGATGATGATGCGTTTCGCAGCATACGCCGGATTCGAAAGTGGTTGGGGTATAAAAAATCGACCGAGCTGGGAATTGTTCCCGGCGCGGAGGGCGCTTTACGCGAGCTTGGCGTGCGTTATCAGTTGGGATTAGTGACCACGCGAGATCGTGCGTCAACGATGCGTTTTTTGCAGCGTTATCAGCTGGTCGATGTATTCAACGCCATTGTATGTCGGGATGACGTGCATCGCCTGAAGCCCCATCCAGAACCGATTTTTGTTGCAGCACAGCAGTTGGGTGTGACCACGGAGCAGTGTGTGGTGGTGGGTGATACGCTGGCGGATATTCGCGCAGCTCGGGCCGCCAATGCCGCGGCCGTGGGCGTGCTGACGGGGTTTGGAAATCGAGAAGACTTGGAGCGAGAGGCGGATTTGGTGTTGGGGAGTGTGGTGGATCTGGTTGACTGGCTCTAGCTGTTGTGGTCCTCAGCGTTGCGTTTTTTCTGGATGGCGTCGTAGATGCGCTGGGGGGTGATGGGGAGGTCGCGGATGCGCACTCCCACCGCCCGGTAGATGGCGTTGGCAATGGCGGGGGCGGCTCCTACTTGCACATGATGCGAGAGGTCGCGTGCGCCGTAGGGGCCACTTTGTTGGGGAACTTCCACCACGATGGGATGGAGCTGTTGCGGCATATCCGCAGTGGTGGCGATGGGGTAGTCCATGAAGTTAACAGAAAGGGGAACTCCGTTTTCGAAGAGCATTGCCTCAAGCAGTGTGAAACTGACGCTCTGAATCATTCCTCCTTTGATCTGCGCCTTCACGCTTTCGGGGTTGAGGGCGTGTCCAACATCGGCTGCCGCGGCCAGTTGTAAGATCTTGAGCGCGCCAGTGCGTTCATCCACCTGGACTTCGGCAGCATAGGCTGTTGCGGCAAAGGATTGCAGTTGACTGTCGATTGAGTCGTTGACGTTGGGCGGGCGATAAGTGCTGGTGACGCTGAATGCTGGCGGGGGGGCATCATCGTCCATGCCTTGCTCCAAGAGCGTCAGTAGGGGGTATTTTCTGCGGGTGGCGTAGGAGATGACTTCCCCTTCGACAATGTCCAGATTGGTTGGGGGCTCCTTCCAGGCTTTTGCAACATAGGCGAGGATTTGATGTTTGAGTTCAGCCGTGGCTTTGAGGAGGGCATGACCCGTACTCCACAGCAAATTATGATAGGAGGCTTCCCAGTGGGGATCGAAGTTCGCGGTGTCGGTGGGCTCCACAGTGATCCATTCCGTGGGAATGTTCAATTCGAACGAGATGAGTTGGGTGGCGAATGCGTATAGGCCTTGTCCGATATCTACGCCATCGACGATGACGTTGCAGAGATTTTCGGCGTCGAGTTGAATGGTGACGCTACTGCCACATTGATCGGAGAGCAGGATGGGGCTCCAGCCAATGGCCATGCCCCGGCCGCTGCCGGTGTAGGAGGGCGAGGTGGGGGTATTGTTGGGGGCTGGTGCAGGAGGCGGGGCTGTCGGCTGCCAATCGATGGCTTTCACTACCTGCAGTCCGCAAGATTCCAGACCATTGGCGTGCATGACAAAGTTGGGAAAGAGCTGGTCTCCACCTTTGACCAGGTTCCATTGTCGCATGTTCAAGGGATTCATGTTGAGCATGTCGGCCAGTTCGTCGACATGTTGTTCGATGGCCCAATGAACCTGGGCAATGCCTACGCCGCGCAGTGGCGCCGCGGGCAGCAAGTTGGTGTAGATGGCCCGGGTTTGGATTTTGACATTGGGGATGGCGTATGGGCCGGTTCCGGCCAGGATGACAGCCTGCAAATGGAAGAGGGCGGCGTCGACGCTGGCGCCTACATCCCAATCGTAAGTGGCCTGAATCGCTGTGATGCGTCCTTCTTTGGTGGCGGCCATTTTAAGACGCGCCTGCATGGCGGGCGCCATGAATACGCCCTTGAATTCCTCTTCGCGATTCAAAAGAAGTCGCACCGGGCGGCCCCCGACGTGAAGTGCGATGGCTGCCAAAAGTCCCTCGATGCTGACGAAAACTTTGCCGCCAAAGCTGCCTCCAACACACCCAGTGATAATACGCACCTTTTCAGGCGGCAGATGCAAAGCTTTTGATATGATGCTACGCTGCAGAAATGGCGCTTGGACGTGCATCCACATGACAATGCTGCCATCGGGCTGCTGTTGGGCGACGCCGCCATGGGTTTCCATGGGGGCGTGTTGTAGATGCGCCGCGCTATAACTGCGTTCCAATACGATGTCTGCTTTGGCGAATGCTTGCTCGACATCGCCCCGGGCAAAAGAGAGTTCGTGTGCGATGTTGTGTTCTGGGGTGGCGTTTAGATGTTCGGCCCCAGGATATTCGCGATAGTTTGGATGCACTACCGGTGCGTTTTTCGCTAATGCTTCTGCGATGCTGAGAACGGCGGGCTCTTCTTCGTAGTCGACTTGGATTTGTTTGAGCGCCGCAGCCGCGGCTTCGGGCGTTTCTGCAGCAACGATGGCCAGTGGTTGTCCTACGTAGCGCACGCGTTCCGAGGCCAACAATTCGCGATCCGCAATGGTGCGTCCCACAGGCCCATTGATATCTTGGGCAGTGAGGAGGGCGATCACGCCCGGGAATTCGCGCGCCGCTTCTAGATTTTGTAGACGAAAACGGGCGCTGGGACGTTCACTAAATAAAATGCGGGCGTGAAGCATATCGGGCCCGACGCTCTCATCACCGGCATAGCATGTTTTGCCTGTGAGCTTTTTCTGCGCTTCAATCAGAGGAAAGGGTTTACCGATTACATGGGGTTTACGTGAAATCATCCTCACCACCTCTAACGTCTGGCCCGTGAAGCGACCTGAATAGATTTAATGATGTCGGCATAGGCGCCGCATCGACAGAGATTGCCCACCAATGCTTCGCGTATTTCTTCTTCGTGGGGTCGTGATGTGCGATTTAGTAGCGCTTTGGCCGAGATCAACATGCCCGAGGCGCAGTAGCCGCATTGCACGCCGTGATGATCGATAAATGATTTCTGTAGTGGATGAAGCTCCTCCTCCGAGGCCAGCCCCTCGGCAGTGAGAATTTCTGTGCCGTCAGCTTCCACGGCCAACACCATGCACGAGTTGACAACTTCTCCATCTAACAAAACGCTACAAGCGCCACATTCACCTGTCGAACAGCCATGTTTGACGCTGGTCAATGCCAGATCTTCTCTGAGCACATCAAGAAGCGTCTGCTGCGACGCCACGGTGAGTGTGCGATGCTCTCCGTTGACGATCAATTCGATATCGTGGTTCATGTACAATTATTCCTGAAGATTATTGATGGTGGAATGAATACCGCGTTCGAGCAGCGTAATGAGCACCTCGCGACGATAATCCGCCCGAGCATAAACGACATCTTGAGGATGAATGTTGTCTTGCACGGCGCTCAATGCGCGGGCGATGGCGTTCTCATCGGGCGATCCTTCCAAAAGGCTTTCCGCTTCGAGGATGCGTTTGGGGCGATCGTCCACGCCAAGCACGGCGATGCGCCAGTGGGTAAGTTCGTTGTGTTTGCGGATGGCCAGCACGGCCATGCCAGCGATCATTCTACGGCCATCGTGTCTTACCGTTTGCCGTTGATACACGCCAAAGGTTCGGGTCGGGAATGAAGGCAGATGCACATGGGTGATCAGCTCATCAGGTTGCAATGCCGATTTGCCGCCGGGGAGATAGAGCTCTGAGATGGGAATTGTGCGGGCGCCTTGTGGTCGCCAGGTATGACAAACAGCGTCATAGCACAGCATAGGGGCGGCCAGTTCAGAAACCGGGGAAACCCAGGCCAGAGTGCCACCAATGGTGGCCCGATTGCGAATCTGCGGTGAGGCGAGTTTCTGCGCGGTGTGGTGCAACATCAGATAGTGTCGGCGTATTTCGAGTCCGGTGGCCAGGTGTTGCAAATTAACGGCTGCTCCCAGTTTGAGTCCATGGGTATGGTGATACCGTATGTCGCGAAATCCTGGCAACTGCTTGACATCCAGAACAATGTCGGGCGCGTGCGTTTCATCCTGAAGTTGAAGAAAAAGCGTAACGCCACCCCCAAGAATGCGCACGCGTTTCCCTTGGGTGAGATAGTGGCTGGCTTCTTCCAGGTTTTCTGGTCGAATGTAGTCGAATGCTTTCAAGGTGGGCCTCTTGGCGATTAGGTGAATTCTGAGAATCGCACCCCAGCGCGTCGTGGTGGGCTTGCGAGTTGGCTCCAAATCGCCGCCAGGTGGTGGCGACGAAAACTAAGATTGCTTCCTGCTTGTCATGCTGCTTCGGGCGCCATTGGCATGGCTTTTCCACTGACATTTCATTGCTCCCACCCTGAGACCTCTGCCCGGTATCGCATGCAGTTTCAGGGCGGGAAGCAAGTTGAAGCAGGTAATTTCAGCAGAGCACGATTGCGAGAGTATGTGTCCAGCCGGATTCGCCATCCGGCGGGTTTGACGCTCGAATCACCGCCCGATCATGGATCCGGCTCTGCGCATCATGGCAAATCGTGATCTACTGAATTTGGGAATTGTAGACTGGTAACACGGGTGGGAGCTTAGCGAAAAGTAAGCATCCACGTAGCGCCTATGACGAAACCCGCCTCCGTTCACCTCAGCGTCAACAATAAATATGATGCCTATGTTGACGAGAGGGAGGCATGCTCCGTGGCGGGCGACCAGTTGGTTGCTCAGAGGGTTTTAAGGTGTTTCGCTGATGATGAATCACTCGTGTGTATGGTTAGATGTTCGCCCCATGGTGCGAGAAACCAAACGGGAGACATCTTATCCTAACGCATTTTTGCGAATATGCCAATTGAGAGATGTAGGATGTCTAAAAATGCATGATTTAAGAAGAAAAAAGGCGTTAAGTCCAGGGTTTGTTTTTATTCTGCATATTTGCGACTATGTTAAAATAAGGGTAACTGCTTACGTACCTGGCTTCGGCCTGTTTTTTCGCCCGGAGCTGAACCTCCGGGCTACCCTTGCCAAGCCCTCTGGGCTGCACGGCTGAGCCCCAGTGGGGCTTTGCACCCGTAACCCGATTTAGCCTCGGGCGGAGCGGCGCAGACGAGTCAACCTTAGCAGTTACAAATAAGGTATCAATTTTTTCGAATCGTTTGTCAACTATGCACGAAATCCAGATTGTCGTCCGTCCTGCCGCTCTTGAGGATCTCGACCGCATCATGCAATTACGCCAGCATGCGCGGCGTGTTGTCATGCACTTTGGTTACGAAGACCTGGTGCAAATGATCAAGCGTGATCACTGTTTGGTGGCGGATACCGGGCCTTTACTGTGGGGGTTTGCGTGCACGTCTTCTTATCAAGAGCGCCTTGCCATGTTGCGAGGGTTGGGGTTGGTTAATGGTTGGCTTATCGATGATGGTTTAACTTATCTCTTGCACCCACTGGAGAGCGAGCAACTTGCTCGGGGGGTGCATTTTTTGATGCACCTGGCCGTGGATGTGTGGCTGGCCGCCCCGCTGATGCGGCAGGGGTTTGTGGTGCATGATTATATCATCCATTTCGAGCGAGCAATTCCGCTTCAGCCCTTAACCCCCGAGTTCATCCGCCCGGAGGTCCACCTTCGAGCGCTTGGTTCTCACGAAATCAACCATCTTACGCTGTTAGATCATCAGGCTTTTGATTGGCCGTGGCAGTTCAGCAGTGGCGAACTGGTGAAATGGTTGATGACTGCGGATCGATTTGCAGTGCTGGAGGAGCAGGGTGATTTGGTGGGATATTCTTGTGTGCAGGTGCATGGCGAGCAAGCGCAAATCGTACGACTGGCCATTTTGCCTGCGCGACAAGGATTGGGATATGGGCGTTATCTGTTGGCTGATGCCTTGGATTTTGCCGCGCGTCAGGGGGCGAAACATGTGACCCTCAACACCCAATGGCATAATGTTGTATCTCAGCGACTCTACAAAGGCTTTGGTTTCCGGGCAGTAGGCCGTCGTATTCCTGTGTTGATCAAGGATTTAAGTGGGAAATGATGCGGATAAGTAGGCTCAAGAAAATGTCTTAACTTCTAATAGAAATCCGGTGACCTGTCACATGACGAGTACAGACCAAGATAAACGAAAGTAGACGATTGTCTTCGTCCAGCTTTCTCTTTTCGTCTTGGCGTCGTTACAAAATAAATCAATGAAAGTCAAACAACTTTTGGGGGCTTCAGCAATTCCAAATTTAGGGAAAATCGGCCAGAAAGCGTTTATCTGAGGCTTCCCCGCCTCCTTTTTGCCCCCTCCCCGGCCCTTCCCCGACATTCGCTACGCTCGCGTTCGGAGGGGGGCTTGGAGCAACGACAATTTTGAAACTGCTGTGGGAGCTTACTTTAGCAGCCATTCGACAATCTGTTGGGGCGTGACTTCGGCGGGAAAGGCTATCAGGTGCGCCGGACACCCCTGTTTGCAATCACTGCTGCCAAAACCTGGCGCGGGGATGCTGGCGAGGGGGTGAGCGGCTAGTCTCTGCGCCCAGTCGCATTCATGGTGTTCTCCATCCGCCAATGCCAGCCAGAAATGAGGAGGCGTCTGGGCGCTGAGCGTGTCGATATGCCAGTGCAGGCGTTTGTCGCGAGTCAGATGCCGGTGGAGGCGCGCACGAAGTCCGCCTGACCCCAATGCCGAGCCGACGTATACCAGTAATCCTGACGGAAGATGGATCGTTCCTAGTCGGCCCACCTGCAGGCTAAGTGGCTCCGGCAAAACAAAGCACAAGGCGTATGTGCCCATACGCCCACTAGGCGGCAATGTTGTAGCGTCAGTTCCTGAAAAACGTTGTTTAGCTATGGGCGAGATCATTTTTTTGAAGCGATGGCGGAAGGCTCCACCGATTCGTCGCGGTGGAGGGGGCTTTCTCGCCGTGGATATATCAATTTCAGTAGATCACGATCTGCCATGATGTGCAGAGCCGGATCCGTGATCTGGCGGTGATTCGAGCGTCAAACCCGCCGGATTACGAATCCAGCTGGACACATACTCTCGCAATCGTGATCTACTGAGTTTTCCGAACACCATGTGCGTTTGTGGTGAAATGTTTTTCCCACGACATCTACATCTAATGAAGGCTTGTCAGGAGTGAACAGGGATCGAAGTAGGGGGGCTGAAAATGTGCAATGGGGGTTCTTGTTAGGGGGTTATGCGCCGAACCGCGTCAGGGTGCGCTTGACCGAATCCACGTAACCTCCGCCAAAGAGCCGCACATGCACCAGCAGGGGGTAGAGGTTGTAAAGGTGGCGCCGGGCCTCCCAGAAGCCGGGACGGATGCCGAATAACTCGTCATAACGGTGAAAAAACGCATCGCCGAAGGTGTGGAAGAGGGTGATGAAGGCCAGCTCTATCTCCGGGTCGGCGTAGTAGATGGCCGGGTCCACGAAGCCGGTGATGCGTCCAGTTTTGGCGAGTACGTTGGCGCTCCAGACATCGCCGTGGATGAGTGCGGGGGCGGGTGGTTCTTCCATCCAGCGGTCGAGACGCCCGGCCAGCTTCTCGATGCGGGCCAGGGTGCTGGCGGGCAGATGCCCGGCGTCGTGGGCCACGCGGCCCATAAACAGCAGCCGCTGATCGCGGAAGAAATCCAGCCAGCTTTCGGTCCAGGGGTTGGGCTGGTGCAACCCGCCGATGAGGGTGTCTTGTTCGAGGCCGTAGGCGGAGGCGCTACGGGTGTGCAGGTCGGCGAGCAGTTGGGCGGCGTGGGCTTCGGCTTGGGCGTCGAAATCGCTGTGGCCAGGAAGAAAGCTCATCACCAGCAGATCGGGCGCGTTGTGCAGCACTTTGGGTACGGGCAGAGCGCTGTGTTCGGCCAGATAGCGCAGCATCCAGCCCTCTTTGTCCAGCACCGCATGGTCGCTGCTATCGACCTTGATCACGACCCTGCGCCCGTCGGGCAGGTCCGCGCGGTACACCTCGCCCACGCAGCCGCCGCCGAGAGGACTAAGGCGGGGCTCCTGGCCCAAAATTGAGGTGAGACGTTGGTTGAGATCGCGCATGGCCGTGAGTATAGCAGATTTTGGAACGCGATGCATGGGCGCGAAGCGCCTATGGAGGTCGATCTCACTCGGCCAGCGCTCTATCAGACGCATTGCCACAATAGTGAAACGGGTCCTTTGCCAGGGGGGCGTTTCAATTTCATGGCAGTTTATCAATGTCTTCGGGTCACAGTTCCGGCTGGAGAGCCCAAATGTGCACACGCGATTTTATGACTCGCTGGCCTGACCACCTCAGTCGGTCTACATCGAGTGATTGCATCTATGTTGAACCGCACCCATTGTCAGGGCATGGTTCAATGTTGGGCGCTTTTCTGTTTTGCCGGGCGGATTCGCAATCCGCCCTGGGGAGCTCCGCTCCGGAGCCGGATTCATCAGGCGGGATGGCAATGATTGCCCCCATTTTGAAACGCCCGCCAGCTGATCCAAAAGCTGTTGAATTTGTAGGAGTTGTGATATACTGGCAGAAATTCGCGTGCATGGGGTTTCTGGTTATGTTTTTTCGTGGATTACCTTCCTTCTTGCTTTTTTTTCTCTTGTTACAGCCGTTAGCTTCTGCTCCGCCCCCTATGCCCGGCGATCCTCTAACCGGATCGGGGGAGGTGACGCGCACATCGCTTACGGCTGCTCAGCTTTTCAGTGGTTTCAGCTATACTTCGCCAGAAAATGAAAGTGCGTTGGCCGTGCCCGATCAGGCGGCGCATCCTTCCCTTAGTTTTGAAGGGCGGCTGGAGTTGTTGGATGAAGCCACTGTGGGTAGCTACCAGATCGTGCGCGATGATTATGACTACGAAAATGATCCCCAGCGCTTCCACCTCCCCGAGTTTGATTTTCAGTTCGTGCAGCATGGCAGCCATCTCATTCCGGTGCAGCGAGGTCGTATTGTCACCGAGCATCCCTATTGGGATTATCTGTTGAGTCCGGGCCGGGTCTGGCATGAGAATGATGATGGGGACGCCATGCGCGTCGCTATCCCATTTGCCTTGCTGCAAAAGAATCAGAACTGCATCCATAACGGCACGTTGATGTTTTTGTTCAAAGATGGTGATGTTTCCTATGTCTGGTATCAGATTACCCAAGAGACGTGCCCTTACTTCAAAACCGACATGTGGGGGCTGCTTCCAGCCATTTATCATCAGACCAATATTTCTGACGCCGACGCTTTGCGGAGTCATTTCGTGCAGGAGGTGGAGGCACGGCTCCCGACTAAGCCTATCGCCGCCCTGACTGAACTCTATCCCGACGTGGATTTAGCCGATTTTGGCTCAGGACTGACGCCCGAGCACGTTAGCGTGTATGGTCTGGTGGCGGATGGCGTCAATTATGTGGGCCCGTGCCGCACCCGCTACGGCGAGTACGGCTACTGCGAGGCCATGCGTCACGCCTCCTACTCCACCGCCAAATCGGCGTTCGCAGCCATGGCGCTCATGCGTCTGGCCCAACGGGATGGACTGGGGGTCAAAGACCTGTTGATCAAAGATTATGTGCCAGAAGCTGCTTCAGCCGGGGGCGATTGGGATGAGGTCACCTTCGAAAATGTGCTGGATATGGTGACCGGGAATTATGAGTCGGATGGGTACATGGAGGACGAAGAGGGAGCGACCATGTCGGCCTTCTTCAATGCCGAGACTTACAACGCCAAGATCGCCGCCGCTTTCAGTTATCCCAACAAGGCCGCACCCGGTCAGAAGTGGGTTTATCACACCTCCGATACCTTCATCCTGGCCCGAGCATTGCAGAATTATCTGGGCGAGGACGTTTTTGATTGGTTGGTGCAGCAGGTGTTCGAGCCATTGAAAATCGGGCCTGGCGCGCACTCCTCCGCCCGCACATCTGAAAACAACTGGCAGGGGCAGGCTTTCGGCGGCTACGGCCTGTGGTGGACGGTGGATGATGCAGCCAAGCTGGCGGAGTTGATGCAGCATCGCGGGCGCACGCCCGACGGCGATCATATCTTGCATCCCGACCTGGTGGCCCGAGCCATGCAGCGAACCGCGGATCGGGGTTTTCTCACCGGCGTGGGCGAGTACTACCATCTGGGCTTCTGGACCAGTAAATTTACGCCTGACGTTGATTCGGAGTTCTTGTGCACCTTCTACACCCCCTACATGTCGGGCAACGGCGGCATTACCATCCTGATGCTGCCCAATGGCATGACCTACTACTATTTCAGCGACAATGGTGAGTTTGCTTGGTTGGATGCGGTAAAAGCGACTAATCACATGAGGTCACACTGCCTGTTCCCAGCCGATATTGCTTGCTCGGGCGACGATGTGGTGCTCAGTTGGCCCACCGAAGGCCTGCACGATCGCTATCGCATCTGGCGCAGCGAGCATCCCGATTTTTTGCCGGGTGACGCTAACGCCTCGATGATCCAAGAGATCGCCAACACTGCAGAGAACCTGACCTATACCGATCCCGACCATTGTGAAGACTCCCAGCAAAATTATTACTACCGCATCGAGGCAGTGGATGGCGCGGATGTACGGGTTGGATTGACCGGCGTGCTGGGCGAATTTGATTTCGGATTACTGGCGGGTGAATAAAAAGACCCCGGAAATCACTCCGGGGTCTGTGAGGTTGGGGTGAGGGAGTTCAGGGGAGCATAATGGTGATGGATTTGTGATAATGCGATCGGTGGACGTGATAGTGCCCATTGATGACCCGATCCCAAACTGTGA
Source organism: uncultured Caldilineales bacterium (assembly GCA_964650295.1). Lineage (GTDB taxonomy): Bacteria > Chloroflexota > Anaerolineae > J102 > J102 > M2005. The sequence goes on from CAZYSY010000149.1 coordinate 17,217, forward strand.
GGTAAAATGTGTGAGCGCAGCGGTGCGACGTGGGGTCTCCAGGCTTACGCGTATTCCATCCTGGTGCGGCCGGGACAATATCATTGACCGGTCCATGCCAGATAGGCGCTGTGCTGGGACTGGCGCTAATGTAATTGTCCGATGCAATCGCGTCAGATTTGTTGTTCCCCCACAAGGCCCGAAGAGACCAACTCTTCAGATGGCCCTGGACGTCATCAGCAGTAATGCGGAAACGGAAGTGATCAGTGCCGCTGTTGACAACGGCACATGTACCCACGACGGCGCCATCATGGATGATTTCATCGATGATGGCAGTGGGCCAACTGTTGTCAAACATCACCTGCAAAGTGTCGCTACTGATCAGGGCGGCATTGGAAGGAGCGCTATACAATCGTATTTCGATGGTGTGAAGACCATTGGCGAATTCGGAGGATTGCAATTGATATCCGAGCCATGGGTTGTACCATACATCTCCGGGGCGTCGCACGCGGAAGAATCGGCCATAGACAGGGTTCATGGTGTGTAGCACGAATCTGTTAAGACCTGCATTCCAACGATAGTCAGACCAGGGGTGTTTTTGCAAAATGCCATCGACCAGAATGGTGTAGTAGCGAGCGCCGTCAGCATAAGCGCGAGGGTGGTTGATCTTTAATGGCAACGTGCCGCCAAAGGGGGCGTCTTTCACCTGGAAGAAGTAGCCAGGATCCACTGTTGTATCGGCATATCCGCCAATGATACGATCAAAGGGGACGTGGCCGATGCCCAAAATGGTTGGGCCGGTTATGGCGAAACTGTTATGCTGTAAGGAGAATTTGCTAATGGTCTGATCTCCGCAAATGAGAAGACCATCTCCGGCCACGGCTACACTCGATGGGCGGAATGGCGCCTGGCTCAGGGGCGTGATTTGAACAGGCGTGTGGGAAACATCGACCATGGTGATGCGATGCGCCGGATCTCGTTCGGTAAGCAAAAGGTTCGCTTCACTGGCATCGAGCCAGGTCAAGAAGAATGGAGCGGTTAAGGTATCGGTTAGGATTTCCCGGCGTCCTGATCTGATCTCCACGCGACTCAACAACCCTTTTCCTCCAGCCGTCTGTTCAGTGATGTAGGCAAATTGCTGGTCCGACGTCATCGCCAACCCAATAACGCCTTCTAAACCAGAAACAAGCGTTGTTTGGGCGCCCGTGGTGAGGTTTACCCGCAGCAAGCGGCCCGGAAAGGCGTATTCCACCACATAAGCATATCCCCTAGCTTCGTCCAACACGATCTGATGAGGGGCGTTCATGCCTGCACTGATAACCTGGGCATGGGATCGATCTGCATTGTGCAAATCGACGCGTAACAGATTACCATTGCGTTCAGTAACGTAGGCGTGTTGCCCATCCCCACTCAGCACCAGGTCTTCAGGATGGATGTAGCCTGTTCCTAAAACGTGATAGGCTGGTTTCAGAAGATATGTGCGCCAGCGAACTTTAATGCTAGCTCCGTAATTGACGACTTGTACTTTGGCGTAATCGAAATTCGAAGCTGGTTGCACATATCTGTTATGGACGGCGAACATGGCTCCGGGAACGAGTTGGTTATGTGGGCCAGGATCCCCGTGCAAGGAGTTGATGCTGTAGGTCAGTTCTTGGAGATCAGCGTAGCTGATGCCATTGAATGGCACCTGGCCTAAGTAGGCGAGTTCGCAGTTTCCTTGCGGCCGCATGACTCGACCACCACTCGGGTCGATGTGATCCCAACGGATGTCACCGCCGTGTGTCGATGTGCCATCGGCGAGGTCAAGGCTGGAGTCAGGGGGCATGGTGGCTATGCCACTAAAGACGACATGATCCAATTTGCGTATTAGATCGAGCCGTGAGAGCTTGCCATCATATTCAACAAAAAAGAGTTGCCGCGTCAGGTCGTTGTAATCTCCCCCAATCGCTCCACCTAAGCCAGAAATGAGGGGAATTGGATTCGTCATGAGTTTTCCTCCTGGAAATGATAGGTAAAGGTTTGACGTGATTGATCGGCAACAGGATTTCGCCCATACAAGCGCCTTGCAGCCCTATTGCCTCCCCAATAGATGGTTGATGTGTGCTTTCGCGTTCTATTCGATCAACGTTTGGTAATTTATTTTTCCGGCGAGTGTGGTATGAAGATGGGGGTGGTGTCTGGCGGTTCTTAAAATTGACGTAGGCGCGTTCTGCGTTCATCTGTGCAGGTCTGTCCACCGTTGGACTGCTTCAAATATCTAGGAAAGCCTGATTTGTATGATATAATCCCAAGTTGAACGCAATTTGTCCCATGAGGGGCTGAAAATACAAGCATTCATTCAAATCATATCCTTTTAAGGAGGAAGTAAAACCAATGACGAAAAAGTGGGTTTATCTGTTCAATGAGGTCGAAGAGGCCGAAAAATATGCCGGCGATTGGGAAGGCGTGCGCGGCCTTCTGGGCGGCAAGGGCGCGAACCTGGCGGAAATGACCCGCATCGGCGTGCC
>CAZYSY010000150.1:0-12634 GCA_964650295.1 uncultured Caldilineales bacterium
CCAGGTTTTCATCTCGGATGGGCGCCTGCACCTTATCCCGGTCGATGACCAGCAGCACCAGGTTCGTCTGGCCCCGGAAAAGATGGTTGGCCACTGGGATGACCTGCTCGGGCGTGGAGCAGTGGATGAAACCCTCGCTGGCCAGCGTGTCGGCCCGGTAGCTGCCTTCGGCGCGGGCCTGTATCCAATCCGTCTGGTGGGTGATGTGCAGGATGGTGGTCATCTCTCATCCTCCGTACTGCCAGGGGGTGTCGTGCAGGGCCAGCGGTTTGGCGTCGGCGTTGCTCACGCCCGCTTCCACCACCTCGCCCACGAAAACGGAATGATCGCCGCTGTGGAAGCTGTGCCTCACCTGCACCTCGAACCAGGCGGGCGCATCCACAAAGATGGGGGAGCGTGTGAACGGGCCGGGCTCGAAAGCATAGCCATTGATGGTATTCTCCCGGGTTTCCGCGGGCTTGAAAAAGGTCTTGACCATCTCTTGCTGCCCGGCCGCCACTAGATTCACAGAAAAAGCGCCTGTGTTGAGGATGGCTTCATGCAGACGCCCGTCCGCGCGGATGGCGGCCATGATCAAGGGCGGCTTGAAAGATGCCTGGGTGAGCCAGGTGACGCCGTTGGCAATGGCGTCTTCACCTTGGCCCGCAGCCACGATGTAAACGCCATGCACCAGCATCCGCAGAGCTGCTTTTTTTGCTTCGATGTTCATGTTTTTCGGTGTCTCCTAGAATGTATGAGGTCCGACTGTGTAGAGGTTCATTGTACGCCAGTCTGTGAGGGGGGGCAAGGTGGTGATGAAAAAAGGTGCGTTTCAAAATGGGTGCACTTTTTGCGTTCATGGCCGGCCAGGTCGGGCGCTTCAGGCCTGCGGCCAGGAGACGGCCTCCACGGTCAAGGTTGCCGCAGAGCGACCATGGGCGCGCTATCTTAGCTCCTTTCTCCAACCCATCTTTCCTTTCTTCCGGAGCGGGGGAGGAGATAAAGATTGGGGCGGCGTTCATGCCTCCGCGACCTTGAAAAACCCTGTCGCCCCCTGTGGCTGGCTTGCAAGAATACGTGGGACATTTTACAATGTGATAACGTGTTGCGTCATAATGTTCTTGAATCGCCCTCCGAACAATCTCCTTTTCATCAACGACAGAAGAGCGTGTTGCCATGGCAAAACCTGTGATTCTTCATCCTCCCCGTAACAACCCTCCTCCCATCACCCTCATTACCGATTTCGGATTATCTGATGGCTATGTTGGGGCGATGAAGGGCGTGATCATCGATGTGCTTCCCTGGGTCACGGTGGTTGACATTACCCATGATATTCGGCCTCAAGATATTCGCCAGGCTGCTTTTGTCCTGTATACTTCTGCTCCCCATTTTCCCGAATGTACGGTGCACATGGTGGTTGTGGATCCTGGCGTTGGCACCGATCGTCGTCCTATCGCGGTGTATACCGAATCTGCGGTGTTTGTCGGCCCCGATAATGGCGTCTTCACCTGGATATATAAGACTCAGACGGTGCGGGAAATTAGAGAGTTGACCAATCCATATTACAAGCGATCAAAGGTTAGCGCCACCTTTCATGGGCGCGATCTATTTGCACCTTTTGCCGCCCATATCGCGGCGGGCGTGCCTGCACCCAGCCTCGGGCCTGTGGTGGGCGCACCTGTTACATTCGATATTCCTGATCCTAAAATTCAATACGATGGCAGCATCCATGGGCATGCCATCCATATCGACTTTTTCGGGAATATCATTACCAACATCACCGAGGAGATGTTGGGGCAGGGACGAGAATGGACGTTCGAAATCGCCGGATTGGAAGTTCGCACCTTTCGCCGTGCATATGCGTTTGCTCGCCATGGACAGATTTTTGCACTGATTGGCAGTCAGGGTTTTCTCGAGATCGCAATCCGTAATGGCAATGCAGCGCAACGGTTGAATGTTGAGCGATGCGATCCGATTATTGCCCGGCCAATGGCATAACGAACTGACGATGCGTTTTTTGCTCATAAAGGTGGTTGTTAATGTAAAAATTCTTCTTTTGTTAAGTGGTTGATGATATAAATTTGAAACAAACCTTGGAGACGCTTCCATCGCATCAGGCGAAGATAGACGAAGCGAATCATTGTCTATGTGCGTCAAAATGCGCAGCACTTTTCTCAAGGTTCAAATGCGTATCTACTTAACAGATGGAATCGCAACTGGATGAAAATGCACGAAGGCGTGCCATTGGCCTACTGCGTGATCCGGTTGGGTCGGCGACCGCTGATGTCGAGGTAACGATCTCACTTCTGTGTTCATTCCCCAGATAGAAAAGCAGCGCCCGCCCGACATTCAAGAAAAACCCTTTTCCTTCAAAATTATGACGCCCGTGCCCGATTTGAATTTACAGATTGGCTGCAATGGAGCGCATTGTTCTCAGCATTCAGGATGATTGCATGAACGATTATTTCATCATTCAGGGGCAGCGCCCCCTGCAAGGCGAAGTGCATGTAACTGGCAATAAAAATGCAGCTCTGCCCATGCTGGCTGCGGTTCTGCTTACTGATGAGCCGGTGACATTGCACAATGTTCCCCGGATCGGTGATGTGGCTACGATGCTTGAGCTGCTGAAGGGGTTGGGCGTTGAGCAGCTCTCTAACGGGGGGGGGACGCTGACGCTTCAGGCCCGAAACATTTCTTCTCGAAAGCTCGATCGAGAATTGGCCACCAGGATCCGGGCGTCGATTTTGCTGGCCGGTCCCATGCTGGCCCGCGAAGGGAGCATCCGTTTTCCCCCACCCGGCGGAGATGTCATCGGACGACGACGCATCGACACGCACTTGCTGGCTTTCGAAGCCATGGGGGCCCAGGTTGAGATCGACCCCGAACGGCACTTGATCGAAATTCAGTCTCCAAACGGTCTGCATCCGCAAGATGTTTTTCTGGACGAGGCCAGTGTCACCGCCACCGAGAATGCCATTATGGCTGCTGCCCTAACGCCAGGAGAAACCATCATCCGCAATGCTGCCTCTGAGCCGCACATTCAAAATCTATGTCGGATGTTGATGGGCATGGGCGTATTCATCGATGGCATAGGCACGAATACGCTCACACTGGTGGGAGCGGAGCGTTTGCATGGCGGCGAATTTACCATTGGGCCCGATTTGCTGGAGGTGGGATCATTCCTGGGCCTGGGGGCGGTTACTCCCGGTGAATTGCGCATCAAGGATGTGCGACCCGATGAGCTGCATATGGTCATGCACGTCTTTCGTCGGCGCTTGGGCGTGAATTGTTGGCTGGAAGGCTCAGATCTGGTCGTGGGCGCGGAACAATCGCTGGAAATTGAGATGGATGTCGGGGGGGCCGTCCCCAAGATCGATGATGGTCCCTGGCCTCATTTCCCGCCCGACCTCCTTTCCATCGCCCTGGTGGTGGCCACGCAGGCCAACGGCACCGTGCTGGTGCACGAGAAGATGTTCGAGAGTCGTCTCTTTTTTGTGGATAAACTTATCAATATGGGGGCGCGCATTCTCTTGTGCGATCCACATCGAGCGGTAGTAGTGGGCCCCTCTCAGCTTTATGGCCAGAGCATGTCAAGCCCTGATATCCGCGCAGGCATGGCGCTGGTGATCGCTGCATTGGCGGCAAAGGGGGAGAGCGTTATTGCCAATGTCGCTCAAATTGATCGAGGCTACGAGGGACTGGAGCGTAAGTTGAAAGCGCTGGGCGCGGGTATCGAGCGAACATCTTCGCCCAGGCGGAGGGTGATTTGACGGTAAGGCCATCACCCAGGACCAGTTATCGTGCTTTGATTCCGGCTTGAAGAGATTCATCAACTCATGTGACGCTCTTGCCAGCCAATAGCCCTGAACAGGGCAGTCTGCGCTTCCGACTCAACCACAGATTATAAGACGAAAAGACGAAGATAGGCGATAGACATCTTACCTGATGTGCGACTTTTCAGCTCAAAAAGCAGGCTTTGCTGCTTTGATCTGCTATCTCACAAACAGACGAAAGGCCGACATGACGAAAGTGGACGAAATCAGCATCATTCTTCGTCCACTTTCGTCACTTATCGTTCATGTTCGTCGGCTTGTTCAGCGGAAGATGCTTGACAAGCCCGTTGATGCGCCAAGAAAGTTGCACATTGGGTGCATCTTCGACCTCTCGTCCACCTTCGCCTTTGTTCGTCATTTTTCGAGAGCTTTCGGTGGCAGCATTGCGAATTAGTTTTTCCTGGGGCTGTGCATAACGTCAGTTGTCAAGAGATATGTGAACGCACCGTTCGATAGCGCATGCTCACCCTGAGTGTGCGTTATTTGGTCTGCGAGTGTAGCCATAGGTGTTTTAGACTCAGATAAAAGCCAATGGCCAAAAACACAACGCCAACGTAGGACATCAGTTGATTTTGCAGAATTTGCAAAATGACGCCGAGAAAGATCATGCCCGCGGGAATGCCCATCTCGGTATTGGTGGCCCGACCTAAATCGAAAAGTGAAAGGCTGAGTCCGGTCACCGCCAGAGCTTCGATGCCAACGATGAAGGTGGATGTGCCATCTGATGGGAGCATATAAGGCAACACAGCGCTCGCGGCCAGTAACACCGCTGCAAGCGCCCATTTGGCATATCCTGTGGCCTGATACAAACAAACCAAAGAGAAGGCGAAACCGATTTTTGCCACGGCCCAAAGCAAAAACATTATCGGCTGTATGATTTCTGGCATGGACATATCGGGCGCAGCAATGCTCAGGGAGATGATAAAAACAAGCATAAGTGCATAGATCAAACCCAATGCCAGGCTCAGATTCAGCCACCGGACGCATCGTAATGCTTTTTCTTCCTGGACTGGGAGCTTTTTGACTTTGGTTTTCTTTTTTTTCTTCTTTGTCATGTGTAGGAAGGGAACAATGATAAACAGGTTGGATAGAACACGGGCGCTCCACCAATCGATAGAGCGCCCGTGCGTGTGGTTTGGCGAGGATAAATCAGACCTTCTTGGCCTGGTTGAAGAGATCGCGCTCGACTTCGTCGATGTGTTCCAGTTTACCCTCTTTCTCCAGTTTATTCAAGCGGGCAATGTACATATCCTCGGAGTTCATGCGGAATAGATCGCCTGGCTGGACGCCCACATTCTTGGCGCCACGGCGCATGGCCCACCAGAATACCCATAGCCAGAGAGCCGCCCACAAAAACCAGATCAGGGCCTGGATCGCCTTGCTGCCCGGAGCCACCAGGGCCGGGAAGAAGGTGGTGGGGGTGTAAGGCATGGCCGCCATGAGGCCATCCCAGAAATCGCGAGCCAGAGTGTAAGGCAGGTAGCCCACATAGAAGAAAGGCCAGATAAGTAAGCCGGTGACATAGAGCAGGCCGGTGCGCCCATAGTTGCGGAACTCGCAGCCCAACATGAGCACCGTGCCAAAGCCCAGCAGCAGGCCGCCGAAAATATCCATGGGCAATGTGGTCTGCTCACGGATGTGCCCAGCGCCCACTTTGTGGAACTCGGGACCCACATACTTGGCGGCAAAGGCTTCGGTCGCCCAATGATGGCCTTCCATGATGTTGAAGAAGGCGAAGCCAATGGCCATCACCAACGCCACGATGGCAATGTGCAGGGCCAGCGCACCCAGAGGTTGGTAGGACATCATCACTGTGCGCAGCGAGAATGGCATGCCCCAGCGCTGCGCGGCCACATCTTCGCCCTTTTCCATTTCACGGCCCAGTTCGAAGTTGATGATGCCGCATTCGGTGCCGAAGCCTGTCTTGGCAACGGCAATGCCCAGCAATGAACCAATGATCATAAGCATCAGGATGTTGGGCAGGTTCTTGCCCGTAATCATGACGCCAGCCATTTTGGTCTTGCCCAGCGTCTCGGCCCAACCCATCTTGATTGCAAATCCGTTGCCTGCAAAGGCCATGTAGAGGACGACAATGAGAACTACGGCCATGAAGGCGTAAAGAATCCACGAAAGCGTGCTGGGTTTGGTTGAGCTACCCAATGTCAAGCCATCACCCCAGCCCCGTTCTTTGGCTTGCTCCACATACCATTTGGTGTCCTGGCTTTTGAAATATTGCGAGAGATTCAGCTTGCGCAGCAGTAGGAAAGCGATTAGCGCCCCTACGGTGGCGAAGATCATGACCACCCAGCTCTTGATGTTCATGGCTGCCCATCCGCCCAATAGATGGTGCAGCGTACAACCCCCCGCGACGCGAGTTCCCCAGGCAAAGAAAAACGCCCCGAAAGCCGTGGCGATCAACATCCCCTTCGGATACCTGACCCAGCTGCGGAATTCACCTTCCAGCCAGGCCAGAACAAAGCCAGCAATAAGGGCGCCGATGATGACCCACTGGATCGAGGGCTGGTAATCAGGTTTGGTTGCAATGAATGAGAAACCAAACAAAGTCGATTCAACGCCTGCCAGCATCCGAGCCATGCCACTGGTGACGCCAATGAATTTGTGTTTTGGGTGCCCCAGCGGCAATAGCGTGTAGTTGATGACTTCAGCCGTGGCTGTCAGCAGACCCGCCGTCCACCAGGGCCACTGTTTCTTCAGCCATGAGCTGCTGTTGTGATTTTCAAAAACAGCCATAACAAAGCCTCCTTGTAAAAAAGAGAATGAAAGGAATAAGATAAGGCGATCTAACTTACTATATCAAATTCGCTTTCATTGATCCATAGCGTAAAATTTATAGTGGTTATAAGGAAAAGTTATGGCACTTCTCATTTCTGTGATATTGCCATTTGGCTACAAATAGTTATCGCCATTACAATAAGATCTCCAACGTAATTAATAAAGTAAGCCGGGCGATTGCCCGTCGATGTCGGCGAAAATAGTACGTTGTCCCGCTGATGTACATGGATTTTTGCAGAATATTTTGATTGTGCTGTTCTCGTTTCCATTGTATTTGTTGAGATCGGTTATGTTTAGTCTGCATCAGGTTGAAATTTTTCAGACCGTCGCCACCGAAGGAAGCATCAGTCGCGCTGCCGAGATGCTGTATCTGTCTCAGCCTGCGGTCAGTCAGCACATCCGGGCGCTGGAAAAAGATATTGGCGTGCAGCTGTTGGTGCGAGGTCGGCGCGGTGTGACTTTGACGCCCGCCGGCGAGGTGTTTTTGAAATATGCCCGTCAGCTCCTCAGGCTCTCTCGCGAGGCTCGCGAGTCTACGGTGTTGACTGCGCAGCGCGGTCAGCAGCGCCAGTATCTTCATATCGGAGCCACACCCGGCATTGGCGCTTGCTTGCTGCCGCATTGGATGAATGATTTTTATGCCTCCAATCATCATATCACCCTGGCTCTCAAGGTCTTATCGACCTCTGAACTGGTGCGTCGATTGGCGGGCCCAGAACTTGCTTTTGCCGTGGTGGGCGACGCCATCAACCGCTCTTCCGTGGTGGAGGTAACTCATCTCTGGGATGAAGAAGCTGTGATCGTTGTTGGTAGGGGCCATCCACTGTGGGGGAAAGAGCAGATCAATGCGGAAGAGTTGTCGCAACATGCGTTTGTCATGCGAGAAAATAATTCGCTTGCTCACGCCTGGGAGCTGCAAACGCTGGCTGAATTTGGCGTCAATCCGCGTACTGTGGCCGAGTTCAACACGACGGCTGCCATCAAACAGGCGGTTAGCACTGGAATGGGGATCGCACTGCTGCCGTGTTTTTCCATCAGAAATGAACTGGACTCAGGAAGGTTGAAATGTGTTCGTCTAGCGGAAGGCACGCTGCGACGTCCCATCCATCTGCTCTGGACTCCCACCAGTTTACAGTTGCCCGGAGCCGAAGCATTTGTACAGTTTCTGACTCAGAGTCTGGATCGGTTGCCTGTGCAACCTGTGAAAATTCCAGATGAGCCAGATGTTGACGCCCTCATGACCACTGTAAAGGCGCTCAGGGATTGACGGCCATCATGTCTCAACGAGCGTTTCGATTTCTACTATGGGGGATTGTGGCGATTTATCTGGCGCTGGGGGCGGGATACGCACTGCTGACGCCTTTGTGGCAGGCGCCCGATGAGCCCGCACACTATAACAACATCGCCCATATCGCCAGCACCGGGCATCTGCCTGTGTTGCAGCCCGGCGATTACGATCAAGTGTATCTAGAAGCGCTGAAAGCCGCTGGATTCCCTCCTGAACTTCCCATCGAATCTGTGCGTTACGAGGGGCATCAGCCGCCTCTGTATTATCTGCTGATGACGCCCGTGTTATGGGTTTTGCAGGGGGCGGGGCTTGCCGTGCAGGTCTGGGCGCTGCGGTTGCTCAATGTAGGCGTGGGCGCTCTGGTAATCCTGCTCATCTGGCTCAGCGCCAAGCGTCTTTTTCCTAAACGTCCGCGTGTGGCCCTCCTGGCTGCCGGTTTCGTCGCGTTTTTGCCCATGCACATCGCCATGAGCTCTGCCATCAATAATGATGCGCTGGCCGAGTTGTTCATCGCCGCAGTCATGTTTCGGTTGCTGGGAGCATTGTCGGCAGAGAAAACTGGAATCGGTGCATGGGGGTTGACCGGGGTGCTCATTGGTTTGGGGTTGCTGACCAAGTTCCAGGCCTATATTCTCATTCCTTTGGCGGGGGTGACATGGGGCTGGCAGATGTGGTTGGCCTGGCGAGCGCGTCGTTTTTCGGTTCGGCTTTGGTTGGGGGGGATAGCGCTAACATTGCCAGCGTTGCTAATGTCTTTGCCCTGGTGGTGGCGCAACATGCGCCTCTATGGCCTATCAGATCCTTTGGGGCTCGATCGACATAACGCGGTGGTGGTGGGGCAACCTCGCACAGCCGACTGGATAGCCATGCAGGGGTGGGGCGCTTATCTGGATCGCTTTGTCACGTTTACCTTTCGCTCTTTTTGGGGCGTTTTTGGTTGGATGGGGGTGTTTATGGATGCCCGGATTTATCTCTTGCTCACCATGCTCTCTCTGTTCATTGTTGCGGGGCTGCTTTTTCAATTTTGGCGCTGGCGACGCGGCCAACTGGCGTTATCGCGTTTTCAGAGGCGCGGTCTGGCGCTGTTGGTGTTACACCTGGGGGTGGTGGCTGCAGCCTATCTCTGGTATAACCTGGACTTCGTCCAGCATCAAGGGCGTTACTTCTTTCCGGCCTTGCTACCGTTGAGTGTTTTGGTGGCGGGAGGATTGTTGGGATTATTTTCTCCCGAAGGCAGTCGTTGGGGCGGAGTCGTCGCCCTGGTATTGCTGGGAGGTTGGTTGGGGGTGGGCGTGATGGTGGGGCATGTGGATAAGTGGGCGCTGTTGCTGACGGGCGGCGGGGCGGCGATACTGTTCGGACGGTGGCGCTGGCCGCGCGGGGATGCTTTCTGGTGGGGATTCACCACCGAAGCGGGCATGGCGTTCATCGCATTGTATGCGCTTTTGGGAGCGATTTTACCCCAATTGGGCGGATAAAAAACGCCCGTGGCAAAAACCACGGACGTTGTCTGGCGTTGTGGGTCAACATCTCACGGGGGGGACCCTATTGTCGTTTGCGTCGATTTCGACGTAGGAAGGGAGGAATCTCGATGTTTTCGTTATCGGGCACAGGTGGGGGTTCATGCTGGCCAGGAATCGGCGGACGGCTGGCGCGCCTGCCGCTTGCCAGGGGGCTCTGGAGTTTCGTTTCACTCTCGAATCCAGTGGCAATCACTGTGATTCGCAGCGTATCATTGAGGGCGGGGTCGATGACCGCACCAAAGATGATATTGGCTTCGGGATGCGCCGTGCGGCGGATGATTTCAGCCGCTTCGTTCACTTCGAACAGGCTCATATCTTCACTTCCGGTGACATTGAAAAGAATGCCTCTCGCACCATCAATACTGATGTCCAGCAGTTGGGAATGAATGGCTTCTTCGGCGGCTTGCTGGGCCCGGTTTTCGCCCCGACCTGTGCCGATCGCCATTAACGCTGCACCGCCTTCGCTCATGATGGAGCGCACATCGGCGAAATCAAGGTTGATGAGTCCCGGAATGGTGATGAGCTCGCTAATGCCCTGAATGCCTTGGCGCAGCACATCATCTGCCGTGGCAAAGGCTTCTTGCACGCTGGCGCGTTTATCGACAATTTGCAATAGCCTGTCGTTGGGAATCACGATGAGGGTGTCGACATGATCTTTCAAACGTTCGTGGCCTTCTTCAGCAATTTGCCGCCGCCGCGAGCCCTCGAAACTAAAAGGTTTGGTCACCACGCCAATGGTGAGCGCACCTGTTTCTCGTGAAAGTCGTGCGAGCACGGGCGCTGCACCGGTGCCAGTGCCGCCGCCAAGCCCGGCGGTAATAAAGATCATATCCGCGCCTTTCAGCACTTCTTTCAGCTCTTCGGCCGACTCTTCGGCCGCTTGTTCTCCAACCTTGGGATCGCCGCCTGACCCCAGGCCTTTGGTGAGTTTATCCCCAATGCGAACGCGAATAGGGGCCTCAGAAAGCATCAACGCCTGAGCGTCGGTGTTCACGGTGATAAATTCGACGCCTTGGATGCCTTCCTGGATCATGCGGTTGACTGCGTTGCCACCACCGCCGCCTACGCCGATGACTTTGATTTGAGCGAGATTTTCTACATAGGGTCGGGAGCTCATCGATTCTTCCTCCAATATGCGGGCGTCGTTGCCATGGTTGACGTCAACTCGCCCTGGTGCTGTCAGGCTGTTATGAATGTCTATATTAACTTGAAATAGCGGAAATTCCAAAATCTAAATTGATGGTGGTATGAATTTGACTGACGCCATCGGGAGTGAATGGCTCCTATCCACACTCAGGGACGATGGGAGGGAGGACGGACGATTCACGCCATCAGATTCAGTAGATCACGATTTGCCATGATACGCAGAGCCGGATCCGTGATCCGGCGGTGATTCGAGCGTCAAACCCGCCGGATTCGCAATCCGGCGGGACACATACTCTCGCAATCATGATCTACTGAAATTAGCAATTTTCGTCCTCCATCGGCTATCGTCCAGCATCTATGGTCAATTGCCTTGAGATTACACCGTGGCAGCGAGTCAAAATGCGAGCATCTGCCCACAATAACCACGACCTCTAGATTTAGGTTCGTGGGATCATTGAAACTACCCAGGCAGTAAGCTTCGCATCCACTGGCTGATTTTATCGAAAATGGAGGAGCCGGTGGGCGTGGGGTGTGTCGAGTAGGGATTGTCTTTGACGGCTTGCATCAACAGGCCGATGCCGCAGGCGTTCTCCGGCGTCAGGACTTCGGTGGGGATGTCTCCGAGCGGTTTGGGATGACCAATGCGCACAGGAATGCCCAGCAAATCTCGACCTAGCACCTCCAGTCCCGGCAGTTTCGCTCCCCCGCCCGTTAACACCAGTCCGGCGGAGAGCAGATCGCCATAACCGGAGCGATTGATCTCGCGTTGGATGAAAAGTAGCAGTTCCTCAGCCCGGGCGTTGAGGATCTCGGCGATGTATTGGCGAGAATAAGTCTGGTTTGGTTTGCCGCCGAAGCCTGGCGCGTTGACTGTCTCCGTGGCGGGGATGATTTCGGGTAACACATGCCCGTAACGGGCCTTTAGCTTTTCGGCGACAGGATGGGGCGTATGCAAAAGAGCGGCGAGATCACTGGTGAAATGACTCCCGCCAATTTGTAAAATCGTAGTATGCCAGACGGCCCCATTCAGATAAATGGCGATATCGGTGGTTCCTCCGCCAATGTCGGCCACCGCCACGCCCGCCTCTCGCTCCTCAGTCGAGAGCACTGCTTCGCCACTGGCCAGAGGCTCCAAAACCAGACTTTTGACAGCCATCCCGTTATTCTCAATACATTTTTTGAGATTGTTGATGGCGGTGCGAGCGCCCGTCACAATGTAGGCGTCCACTTCCAAACGTCGTCCCAACATCCCAATGGGCTCTTGCACGCCCTCTTGCCCATCCACCGTAAACGTGCGCGCAATGACATGGATGATATCGCGGTCGCTCGAGATGGGGATGGCTTGCGCCTCAGCCAGGACGCGATGGATCTCGGGCCAATCGATCGCCCGATTGCGAGGAATGGCAATGACGCCAGTGCTGCTCTCGAAGCTGATATGGCCGCCGACAATGCCAACATGAGCCCGTTCGATGGTGACGCCAGCCTTCGCCTCCGCTTTTTCAACCGAATCTGTGATCGCTTCGGTCGCCGCAGCGATGTTGACGACAACCCCCTTCTTTAGGCCGCGACTGCGAGAGCATGCCGAGCCCAGCAGATGAAAAGTGTTCTCGGGCGTGATTGAGCCGATGAACGTGCAGATTTTAGTGGTGCCTACATCAATGGCGGTGATTAATTCGGTCACGGTGATGTTCTGTGAATGGGATGGGGCGTAGTGGAAAAGGATTTGTTTTTCGCTCTCTGGATCTCCGGCGAACAGTTGTTGCAAAGCTAGTACTCAGTCAAATGTGGTTTGATGGAAATTCTCTTGTGGCCGTGGCCTTTACCATCGAGTAAACTCGGACTCTCCAGGCGCTTTGCGCCAGCGGTCGACCTCCGTCGACCATCTCTGGTTGGTGAAGGGACGGCGTAGGCCTTCCGTTGGCCAGAGGCCAATAGAGACCGACTTCAGTCGGCCTGTCGGACGGCCGTCGCCGCCCGTCCCCCTGCGGGGACGGTGCTCCCAGCCGCGATTTTTTGAAAGAAGGGCTGTCGGCACAGACTGACAGGCGGCCGGAGGTCCTCAGTCCTGATTT
>CAZYSY010000151.1:0-7028 GCA_964650295.1 uncultured Caldilineales bacterium
TGGCGATAGACGATAGACGATGGACGACGAAAATCGCTGTTTGGTGGCGTGAATCGTCCGTCGTCCCTGGTCCATCGTCCCTGAGCGTCGATAGGAGCCATTCACTCCCGATGGCGTCAGTCAGATTCGCACCACTACCCAGAGACAAACCCCCAAGTTATTTTCAGAACAAACGCAAAATTGCGACAATGGGCGATTCAGCGTAAAATGAAGCGCATCCATCCATCAATAATCCCATCTCCATAGCTCGCCATTTATGACATTGCCACGATTTCTTCTTTCGCCACTACTTTTGTTGGCCTTGCTAATGCTTCCCCTGAGCCAGGCCACAGCTCAAAATGATTTGCCACCCAACTGCATCGATGTAGGTAAGGATGGCGGCTTCGAAGCCCAAGATGTCTGGCAATTTGCCGAAACGTCCGCCCCGGGATTTTTCGACGCCAACATATTCCATTCGGGAAACCAATCCGCGTTCGTCGGGATTCCTCAGAAAGAAGAAGTGGAAAACCAGGAAGTGGACACGACCGTCTGGCAAGAGATGCAATTGCCCGCGGCCGAAACCATTACATTAGCCGCGTGGTTACGTTCGCAAGCTGGCGACGAAAACGACAAACGTTATGTCGTCATCTGGGACCTGGAGACCGATGAATCAACAGTCTTGCTTTATGAAGCGGCGTTGGAGCAAGATTGGCAGGAAACGACACTAGATTTAACTCCATTTGCAGGAAAAAACATCCTGTTGGTGTTTGGCGTGCATAACGATGGTACGGGCGAAAAAGCGGGCCTGTGGGTGGATGATGTACAGGTGATTGCATGTGGTGGTGAAGTGGTTTCGCCTCCGACCGCAACGTCCAGCCCTACCCCTATTCCCAGTCCCACCCCGGCGCCAACAGCAACAAATACGCCTATCCCGACAGCAACGGTCACAACGGCCATGCCCGAGCCATTGACATCTCCAACGCCTACGCCCTCTCCCACCCTTCTGGCCACGGCCACGCCGATGGCGACAACGACATCCACGCCAACCATCACCTCCACCGGAAAAAGACCGCCACTGCCCACGCCCATCCCGCCACAACGGCCAAAGCGTGGGTTGCCCGATAACAGTGCATTGCCATTATTGGCGGGGATATTGCTAAGTAGCCTTATTGCCATCGTGGTGATCACCTTAAACCTACGGCGTTGATGCATCTGGATTCGACAACCAAATCAGAGGAATAGAATCGCCCGCCGGAAGTGCATTGCCGGCGGGTTATTCTTCTGCATGGTTCATCACAAAAACGTCTGGTTTGACGACGTAAATTCTGTCAAAACCTCCCATATTTTGCTTGTCAGCTTGCATCCTACCGCCTGAAGTGCTAGGATCAAACCTGCCAACAACTTCTTAAAGAGAGCCACTATGAGTGAATTTTACTACGGCGGACAAGCCGTGATCGAAGGTGTAATGATGCGTGGCCAACGCCGCGTTGCTATTGCCGTGCGTAATCCCGAAGGTCAAATCGTGGTGCACGAAGAATCCCTTCCGGAAAAGGTTTATCGCAGTCGTTGGAGCAAGATGCCCTTTTTACGCGGTTTGGTGTTATTGTGGGATGCTCTGATTTTGGGCACTAAAGCGCTGATGTGGTCGGCAGATGTCGCCATTGGAGAGGATGAAGAGGAGGCCCAGGGATTTAGTGGCCCCGTGGCCTGGGGCGCCGTAGCGATTTCTCTGATTGTAGGCGTCGCCATCTTCTTCTTGTTGCCCACTGGCGTCGCCCATCTTAGCGAGAACTACCTTGGCCTTTCTAAATATGCCAGCGCCGTGCTCGAAGGTTTCTTCCGCCTGTTTTTATTCATCGCCTATCTGGCGCTCATCGCCCGCAGCGAAGAGATACGACGGGTTTTTATGTATCATGGAGCCGAGCACAAAACCATCAATGCTTACGAAGCGGGTGAGACAATGACGCCCGAAAATGTGGCCCGATATTCCACCCGCCACACACGGTGCGGCACCAGTTTTCTGCTCTTTGTTGTCCTCATCAGCATAGTGCTTTTCATCCCCCTGCAATTCGATGTGTGGTGGGTTCGACTCCTATCGAGATTGGTGTTGATTCCGGTGGTGTCAGGCATCTCTTATGAGGTGCTGCGCGTCAGCACGCGATATCAAAACCACTTTCTCATGAGGGCGGTCATCTGGCCGGGCCTGGCTATGCAAAGCCTGACAACGCGTGAGCCAACTTTGGATATGCTGGAAGTCGCCATTCACGCCTTGATTCCGGTCCTGGTGGCTGATGGACTGGAAACGCCACCCCTCGCTGAACCAGCTTCTAATCCCGCGGGAGCGCCATCTCCGGCCCCTGCACAATAAAATCGTTACCAAGCGTCGGCTTATCCGACGTTTGTAGCTTTTCAAAACATATCGCAACCCCTCACTTCACGCAATGGAGCGTAAAAAATGGCTACTACTCCCAAACCAATCGTTGTTACAGTGACCGGTGCAGCTGGTCAAATCGGTTACAGCTTGTTGTTTCGTATTGCCAATGGGGATGTTTTCGGGCCCAAGCAACCCATCATTTTAAAAATGTTGGAAATCCCCCCAGCCATGCACGCTCTGGAAGGCACAGCCATGGAGTTGGAAGACTGCGCTTTCCCGCTGCTGCATGATATGGTGCTGACCGATGACGCCAAGGTCGGCTTCGACGGCGCCAACTGGGCTTTCCTGGTGGGGGCCTTCCCCCGCAAGGCGGGCATGGAACGCGCGGATCTCATCGGCAAAAACGGTCCCATCTTTGTGGGGCAGGGCAAGGCCATCAATGAAGTCGCAGCAGATGACTTCCGCGGCTTGGTCGTGGGTAATCCCGCCAACACCAACGCCCTGATTCTGGCCAGCAACGCCCCAGATGTGCCCAAAGATCGCTTCGCAGCCATGACGCGTCTGGATTACAACCGGGCCAAAAACCAGCTCGCCAAGAAAATTGGCGTCAATGTCGGCGAAGTAAAACGCGTAATCATCTGGGGTAACCATTCCAGCACCATGGTGCCCGACATCTACCACGCCCGCATTGGCCGCAAGAAAGCCATCAACGCCGTGGGCAAACGCTGGTATAAGAAGGAATTCATCCCCACCGTCGCCCGTCGTGGCGGCGCCATCATCAAGGCCCGCGGCGCTTCCTCCGCCGCCTCAGCCGCCAATGCCGCCATCAATGCCGTGCATGACTGGGCTCTTGGCTCCCCCAAAGGCGATTGGGTGGCGCTGGCCGTTTACAGCGACGGCTCTCACTACGGCATCCCCGAAGGCGTCATGTACTCGGTTCCGGTGGTGCACCCAGGCGATGGTACCTGGCAAATCGTCGAAGGCCTGGAGATCAACGCAGAAATCGCCGAAAAGATGCGCATCACAGGCGAGGAACTGCTACGAGAACGGGCTGTGGTCGAAGATTTGCTGCACGGTTAATTACAGACGACTTCGCTATCCTCAAACCGCGTCGGCCACCGGCGCGGTTTCTTATTGCCCAAAGAAAACGTCCCGTTGGAGGAACCACAAATATCCACGCATCTCTGACGCTTTAGAATTTTGTGTCACCTAAACGCACCCCCTGTTGACAACGGCCCCGCTTGAAACATTGACTGCATAAATTCCGTAACGATGATACAATACCTCCCATCCCCCCGGAATTCGTCAATCTTCGTCCATGTTCGTCGATATGCGCAGGCGTTTTTTTCAAGATTCAAATACGCATCCACTTAAGCTCTGGAGGCATTTATGAAAGCACTTCTAATTCGCTGGGGCGTTATCGCTCTGGCGGTGTGGGTCACCTCACTTCTTTTGCCTGGAATGACGATCCATGGCGGCATTCAAGGCGTTCTAATGGTATCCCTGGTGTTCGGTCTGATCAATGCCATCATCAAACCCATCGTCAAACTACTCACATGTCCGCTGGTCATTCTCACCTTGGGGCTGTTCGTGCTTGTCATCAACACCCTGATGCTAATGTTGACTGCATTTTTCATGTCCGATTACCTGACGTTGTCGGGCTCATTCAACGGGTTTTTCACCGCATTTTTCGCCAGCATCATCATCAGCATTGTCACATCGGTGATGAATCTCATCGTCCCAGACGAGGGCTAAACAGAACAAATAAGGGGGCGAGAGAAGATGCTCGCCCCCTTCAGCTGCACCATGCTGAGCAAGTTTAGAGCCAAGGCTCCAGATAAGTTTGCAACGTGAAGTAGGTTTCGGCCACTGGAAATTGCGGGAATTCGGCTACGACATTGGCGGGCGGACGGAAAAGAAAGGCGGCATCCGCCTCTTGCAACATTGAAATATCATTGTAACTGTCACCCGCGGCCACCACGGTAAAATTGATAGCCTTGAGCGCATTGACCGCGGCCCGTTTGCTATCGGGCATGCGCAGCGCGTAATCGATAATCCTATCCTGTTCATCGACGACGAGGGAATGACAGAACAGGGTGGGATACCCCAACTTGGCCATCAGGGGCTGAGCGAATTGATAGAAGGTGTCGGAGAGGACGATGACCTGGATGCGGGCTCGCAACCAATCCAAGAACTCGCGTGCGCCAGGCAAAAGCTCCATGCTGGCAATGACACGCTGGATGTCGCCCAATGTAAAACCATGCTGATGCAACAGATCGATGCGAAAACGCATAAGCTTGTCGTAGTCGGGTTCATCGCGGGTGGTGCGGCGCAGTGCAGGTATGCCAACCTTGTCCGCAAATTCGATCCAGATTTCAGGCGTAAAAACGCCCTCCAGGTCCAGAGTGACAATGGTGGGATGGTTCATGGTGACGATGTTGGTGTGGAGAGAGGAAAAAGTTTTGCAACCTGTTTTTTGAAAGAAAGGCTGTCAGCGTAGACTGACAGGCGGCCGGAGGCCCTCAGCCCTGATTCCAATCGGTGGGCCATTGGGCGCGAAATTTGTGTCAGGGTAGCTAGTACTAAGTCAAGTCTGCTTTGAGGGAAGAAGACGCGGCCGACCCGACAGGCCGACTGAAGTCGGTCTCTATAGGCCTCTGGCCAACGGACGGCCTACGCCATCCCTTCACCAACCAGAGACGGTCGACGGAGGTCAACCGCTGGCGCAAAGCGCCTGGAGAATCTGAGTTTACTCGATGGTAAAGGCCACGGCCACAAGAGGATTTCCATCAAACCACATTTGACTGAGTACTAGTGCCAACCCGCTCAGCGACCGTTGGAAATAAAACGCTGGTGCACGCGGATTTTGCAGGTCATTCAAAAACCTCGCCTATTTTGGGGGAGGCTGTAACGATCCGCTTCTTCCGCGCCATCTGCGTTCGTAGGTTTTCTTCAAAGTGAGTATTCAGGACGCGACATCTAACCCTCTGCCACGAAGGTGCGAAGAGGCGAAGATTTTTTCTTTCTTCGCGCGGTCGTGTCCGTTGTGTGTTTGGCGGCGAATAAGGGGGATGTGAATGGCGCCATACAAAACAACTTATGGCCCACAGAAGTTAAACAATTGCCAGGCGTCGGTATTGGAAGCCACATTAGCGGAAGCTCGAAAAATCATCCAACCACTGGGCGTAGGCGGTCCCATATTGGATCTGCGGGTTTCATAACAAGCCCGGTAGAAATGATGGGAACCATCGGTGTGAGTGGCGACGAGCAATGTCGCCACCCGAGCAAACTGACTCCCGGCAGCCCCTTCCACCAACACAGGAAGGCGAGCGACTGCCATAACCGAGGCAGTGTCTGCAAATCCAGCGGCAAAATCAGCATAAGTCTGGGGATTGGATTCCCAATAGCCATAAGCACGATGATAATCCTGTTGGTCGATGGCATTGATGTATGAACCGATCATGTGCAATGGCGTATCTTGTTCATCATACACCCAGTCGGGTGGGGGCGGGCCATAGGTGCACGCTTGGGCCAGTTGCTCAACATTGGCGTTGGCTGCGATGGTCGCGTCCGCCTGATAGATGTCCCAGGGTGCGTCCTCCTCCAGATTGGAGCGGCGAAGCACATAACACGCCCGATACACATGTCGTGATCCATCGGTATGTGTCGCCAAAATCAGGGTGGGAATGGCTGTGTATAAGCTGCCAGCAGCGCCTTCGACCATATTAGGAATACGGATGACCGCATTGACCGAAGCTGTTGTGGCAAAACCAGCGACGAAATCGGTATAGGTTTGGGTAGGAGATTCCCAATAGCCATACGCCCGTTGATATTCCTGACGATTGATGGCATTGAAATAAGAAGCAATGACTTGCTCCGGATGCGCTTGTTGGTGGTAATAAGGCGCGGTGGAGCTGGGAGTGGGCATCGGAGTCGCTGTTGGAACTGGAGGAATCGGCGTATTCGTGGGTGGCGGAGGCGTGTTGGGAGGAGGCGTATTCGTAGGTGGCGGTGCGGGCGTATTGATGGGGGACGATGACGTAGCCGTGGCCACGGCTGTTGTGGGAAGAGCGGTAAATGTCGCCAATGGCTGCGGCGTATCATGAATCTGAGGCGGAACTCCAATATTAACCTGACAGGCCGTAAACAGCAAAAGCAGCAACAGAAGGAAAAAGAATCGACTGGCGATCTTCATGGAAGAAATCCTCCCCGTAAAATGGGTGAATGTTGAAGAAAGAATTTCAGCAGATCACGATTACGAGAGTATGTGTCCGGCCGGATTGCGAATCCGGCGGGTTTGACGCTCGAATCACCGCCGGATCACGGATCCGGCTCTGCGCATCATGGCAAATCGAGATCTACTGAATTTTGCCTATTCGATCAACGTCACTTTGGCTTGAATTACGGCAATCGTGGACAAGCCCAGCCTCAAATAGCTGCTCCGCCGACCAATCGTTGTTCCGCCAATCCGGGAGGATGAATGCGATTCAGGAGATGCGAGCCCCTTTTTTATCTAATCGGCAAGCACGCGCCTGGCGATGACCAAACGATTGATCTCGCTGGTGCCCTCGCCGATAAGCATTAGCCGGTTGTCGCGGTAGATGCGCTCCACCGGAAATTCCGCGGAGTAGCCGTAACCGCCGTGAATCTGAATCGCCTCCCAACAGACTTTATC
>CAZYSY010000152.1:0-2681 GCA_964650295.1 uncultured Caldilineales bacterium
TCGGCCTTCATTCTTTTTCTGGTGTGGAAGGAAAAAATTTTTCAGTGCCAAAACATTACATCTGATTTTGTTTATGTTCCATCTTTTTTGTCCATAAGAACCCAACCTGTTGCATGTAGTCCACATAATCTTGCCCAAAGCGAAGCATCAAATCGTGTTCTTCGGCCCGACACATCAAATAATATACCGGTGCCCAAACTCAGCAGATCACGATTTGCCATGATGCGCAGAGCCGGATCCGTGATCCGGCGGTGATTCGAGCATCAAACCCGCCGGATTGCGAATCCGGCTGGACACATACTCTCGCAATCGTGATCTACTGAATTTGTTTCATGGCGCCTTGGGCTCTGCGGGCGCTTCGCTCTTATGGACTCCCTCCGGCGACCTTTACGGCGGAGAGAGTCCCATGGATGCAGGTCTGAAGCGCCCGACTGAGTCGGCCAGGAACGCAAAAAAGCATCTTCATTTTGAATTGCTGAGGCATGCCAGAAGGGATTGTAAACCATGACATTGTAGCATATAATATCTGTGATTGAGTCATTCCTCGATCAAGTCGGGCGCAATTGCAAGAAGTTGCGCCCAACCCGATTTGCCATCCGACGTGCTTGGCGCTTGTCTCCTCATCGTTCTTAGATATGCCCTTGCGCATCAGGGCGAATCGCGATCTCCTGAGATTGGCGTTACCACATTAACAGGAGTGTGTAGCATGGACCACATCGGCATCATCAAAAAAGCGTGGGGGATTACCTGGCGTCATCGCGCTTTATGGGCGCTCGGTTTTTTGTGGGCGCTGGTCGGGGGAAATCGTGGTGGCAGCTTCCATTTCAATCAGTTCACGGGCGGCAGTCCTGGTCGCTCAGGCGATTTTCATGTTGGCCCAATTGATGTGGGAATGATGCTCGCCCACATCCAGGCATTTGTCCTGGCGCATTTAGGAATCATCGCGCTTTTGTCTTGCTTCCTGTTGATTTTCGGGATCATCACCGCCATTGTGCGCTATGTGGTGCAAGCGGGCGTGTATCGAGTGCTGTATCATCTGGAAGTGGATGGCATCGCTCCAACCGTGGGCGCCGCGTTCCGCGAGGGATGGCATCGCCGCACCTGGAAGCTGTTCTTGCAGGATTTGGCGCTTTTCACGATGCTGTTGATCCTGTTGGTCGTGCTTCTGGCTATCATGGCGGCGCCGGCTTCGTTAGCTTTTCTCGGCCATGACGCTGTGCGTACGATTGGCGTCATTGGCCTTGTGTTGACTGGCATCGTCGTATTGGTCATCTTTTGGGCGTTTGTTGTGGCGTTTGGGGTGTTATCACAACTTTGGTGGCGAGCGGCTGTCATCGATGATATGGGCGTGATCGATGCTATGGCCCTTGCTTTGCACATGGCGCGGGCGCGTTTTAAAGATGTGGCGATCATCTGGATATTGATGGTGGGGGCGTCAATATTGTTTGGTTTGTTTGTATTTGTATTCATGCTGTTTGTGATTGGCGTGGTGGCGGTTGTGGCGGGCGCGCCTGGCTATTTACTTTATCATTTCACGCAGAGTCTGACCGTGGCATTGCTTTGGGGCGTGCCGGTGGGAACTGTTCTTTTTATCTTGCCGATGACGTTTGTGACAGGGCTGTATTTGATTTTTACAGCTTCAGTTTGGAACAATGTTTATCTAGAGTTGTCTCGCCCGAAGCTGACATCGACTTTGTAGCAGCCAGAGGCCCGCGGCTTTTGCAATCGGTGGACGACGTGGGCATGAAAATCGTAACTGGGCATGCCGGACGTCACGGCGTGGCAATCATTGATGCACAGGTGATGTCGACCCCTTTGTGCATATCCATACCCTCTGAGTGGAAACAGCGAATTGCCGTTCGGGCAGGTTTGCGTATTGGGGGCGGCGCTGTTATACTCTAGCGACATTGGCTTCGCATCCTGGCGAAGGTTTCACATTCTCTCTGTTTTGGCTTTTCCGAAGATCGCCCGACATCGCTCGGGTTTTTTTGTTGCTAACGGCGGGCTCTTACTTGCGACAAGGGCTGCTGTTGTGAACAACGGGGGCGAGGGCCTGCAAAGGCGTTTGCACGACAGCGGAAAGATCAGAACGCAAGTAAGGACAATTTCATGACGACTTTTTCGGAATTAGGTCTGCGCCCGCAACTGGTGCAGACCGTGACCGCGCTGGGCTATGCCGAGCCCACGCCCATTCAGGCAGGCATCATTCCTCTTATGTTGGCGGGTCAGGATGTGCTGGGCCAGGCCCAGACCGGCACCGGCAAGACCGCGGCGTTCGCCCTGCCCATTCTGCAAAATCTGGACCTGAACGCCTACCACATCCAGACCCTGGTAGTGGCGCCCACCCGCGAGCTGGCCATGCAGGTGGCCCGGGCTTTTCAAACCTATGGCAGGGATATGAACGTCAGCGTGCTGGCGGTGTATGGCGGCCAATCCTATGAGCCGCAAATCCGCAAGCTGCGTCGCGGGGTGGATGTGGTGGTGGGCACGCCTGGCCGCCTCATCGATCTGGCCAACCGCGGCGTGCTGGACCTGAGTCGCATCACCACCCTGGTGCTGGACGAGGCTGACGAGATGCTGAGCATGGGCTTCATCGAAGACATCGAGACCCTCCTCAGCGAGACGCCCGCCGCGCGGCAGACCGCGCTCTTCTCCGCCACCCTGCCCGGGCCCATCCGCCG
>CAZYSY010000153.1:0-3162 GCA_964650295.1 uncultured Caldilineales bacterium
CAACCCCGGCTGGTCTTCGAAAGCCTGCACCGTCGCTGGAATTACTTCTCCTTGCAGACCATCCCCGATGATTTCCTGGCCTTTGCCCGTGACAGCCTCATCATTCGTGATTTTCAGATACGCACCCGCCATGTGCGCATCAAGAAGGGCGGCGACTGGCGGCAGATCCCCGGTTTTGTGGGGCGCTGCACTTTTGGCGCGGTCACGCAGGATCGTGTCTGGATGAAGTGGACACACCTGCTGGCCGGGTTCGCACTTTATGCAGGCGTGGGTAAAAATACAGCCATGGGTCTGGGACAAACGCGGCTGATCACCGGATAACCCCTCTCACTCTCTCCCTGCACTTTAACAATTGAATATCATTTTTCTCTTTCGTTCTACGGAGGCAATTCTATGGGACAACTGCTGGATCGCATCCTCGCATTCGAGAACATGACCGTGGCCTGGGAGGAAACCCGCAAGGCGGGTGAAACGCCTGGTGTGGATCACGTCAGCATTCGCCGGTTTCAGCGCCATTGGGAGACGCATCTCTGGGATATCATCGCGGATGTGCGGGCCAACGCGTATCGCCCCTGGCCCTTGCGCATCATCACCATCCCCAAACGCAGCGGCGGCAAACGCCGTCTGGGCGTGCCCACTCTCACCGACAGAGTGCTGCAACGGGCAGCCTTGCAGGTGCTGAACCCCAAACTGGATCGCAAATTCCTGTCATGCAGCTATGGCTATCGCCCCAAACGCAGCCTGTTTCACGCTGTGGCCGCCATCCTCAAATATCGGGACCGCAAATTGACCTGGGTCCTGGACGCCGACATCGACAATTTCTTCGATTCGCTGGATCAACCCCTGCTGTGGACGCTGATCCAGAAAGAAATCCGGGATCCTGGTGTTTTGCGGCTATTGGAACTATGGCTGGAGGTGGGGGTGGTGCACGAACACCAGAAAAAGGGCGTCAGCCAGGGAATGCCTATCTCGCCATTGCTCAGCAATCTTTATTTGCACGAGATGGACTGGCAACTGGTGCGAAATCGCTGGGCCCTGGTGCGCTACGCCGATGATTTCATCGTACTTACCTACAGCCAGGCAGAGGCCGAACGCTGCCGGAGCATCGTCACCGATATCCTCACCGATCTGCAGCTTCACCTTCATCCTCAAAAGACCCACGTCACCTCCTTTGATGAAGGCTTCGAGTTTCTGGGCGTCTTCTTCGATAAGGACAGCTACACCTATACCTGGCAGGACAAACGGGTGCAGGTGCATGGCAGCCAGGGTCCGCTCTGGGGCATGTGGGATTATTTTCCTCATGGTTATGAATAAAATGGAGGATGCACAATGGCAACACTTTATGTTACCGAGGTCGGCGCCCGCATCGAAAAAGAGTACCACCGGCTGCTGATCACCAAAAACGATGAGGTGCTCATCGCAACGCCCCTGAGCCGGATCGATAAAGTCGTGTTGGTAGGCGGCGTAGGCGCCACCACGCCCGCCCTGCTTAGCCTTTTGGATGCTGGCGTCAGCCTCAGCTTTGTCAACCGCAGCGGCCATCTGCGCGGCCGCCTGACACCCCCTACCGTTCCCAACGCCCCGCTACGCAAGGCGCAATATCTCAAGGAAGAAGATCCCGCCTTTTGCCTGGCCCTTTCAAAAGCCATTGTACGAGGCAAACTTCACAACAGCCGCACACTCATGATGCGACTGAAACGCCGGCATCACATCCAGGGACCATGGTTGAAGCGGCTGGACGACGCCCTTGCACAGATCGGACGCGTACAATCATTGGCTGCGTTGCGGGGGATCGAAGGCAGCGCGGCCAAAGCCTATTTCGCCCACATCCGTCAGGCGGTGCGGCCTGAAATGCGATCTCAAAAACGCAGCCGACGTCCGCCAAAAGATCCTTTCAACGCCCTGCTAAGCCTGGGGTACGCTCTGCTCTATGAAAGCATCATCAGCGCCCTTGAGATTGTAGGACTGGATCCGTACATCGGTTTCTTTCATGCCGACAAATATGGCCGCCCTGCGCTGGCGCTGGATATGGTGGAGGAGTTTCGCGCTCCCATCGTTGACTCGCTGACACTCACCCTCATCAACAAACGCATGATTCAGCCCCGGGATTTCGATCCGGGCGCTGATGGCGGCGTCTACCTCTCTCGCAGGGCGCGACGCATCTTCTTTCGGGAATTTTCCGATCGTCTGGAAGTGCGCACTCTGCATCCTGTTGCTGGCCGTCGTCTCACCTACCGCCAGTGGTTTGAAGTGCAGGCCCGCACCCTGGCCCGTTTCATCCAGGAAAGAACTGAGGACTATCATCCTTTCCACTGGCGCTGATCATCCCTTGCTCTACCATCACTCTCACCCTCACTTATCTGCTATGTCCAAAAAAGGTTTCTATCTCGTCGTGTACGATATCTCCAATGATAAACGCCGCACACGACTCCATAAACGCTTGCAGGACTACGGCACGCCTGTGCAATACAGCGTCTTTGAATGTTTGGCGGACGCAGAAGAACTTGCTAAAATGAAAAAGATGATTCTGCGCACCATTAAACCCAAACTGGATCAGGTTCGCATCTACAGTCTGTGCGACGCCTGTCTCAAGAAGACCTGGATCAGCATGGCAAGCCAAGAGATCCTGCACGAAACGAACAGTATCATCGTGTGAAACTTCTCGTTTCTGCGCCGCGCGCATCTCACCAAGGGGGGCATCCCCCCGAGATGCGCGCGGTCATTCCAGACCGAGAGCCGGCGACGTGGCCAGCTTTCCATCCACAGCCAATGAAAAAAGTAAGCAAGCGGCGGTAACATTTCTCTGCATTTGCAGTTTATCCCGATCACAGATATTCTGACCAGCGGAAAAACAACATTTCTGTGTTTATGGCGCTACGCAGCGCCACTTTCAAGCCCGCTAACATCTACTTGACGCGATTATCACGCATCTCCCGACTTTTTACTCGATAAAAGATACGCGATAACAACAACTGTCAAGTCAATTTGGAAGTTTAAAGCAGCTATTGGCGCCATCGCAGAAAAAAATTCTCTGACGCCTCCTTTTACTTTAGAAAATTCGAAACAGGAGCTGTGTGACTAACCCAACCAAACCTTTCGAGGTACTGAAACAGATGGTGCTGATCAGCACTACGGCCCAGATGAGGGCCAGTGTGACTAAAC
>CAZYSY010000154.1:0-5886 GCA_964650295.1 uncultured Caldilineales bacterium
AATCTAAATCCTGCTGTATTCGCCGTGCTTCGCAGCGCTCCTGATAACGCTGAGCGGATCCTTTGTCTTACCAATGTCAGTGCTCTGAAGCAACCTCTTTCTTTACCTCGTGGGCGGTGGCGTGATTTGTTGGGGGATTCAAAAGAAATCTCGGGAGATGTGTTCTTGCCTGCATATGGGGTGATGTGGCTTTCCCTGGGCCAATAATCCAGATCATCCAATCGATTCAGGTTGCAATAATGCCGTTGGTCGAATTTACAACGCATCTGAATCGTAATGACATCACGCACCATCGCTCGCCGGGCCAGATTGGGGCCTTCCTGCATTCGGGCGGATTGGTGAGCTGTCAGTGTTATCAACTTCTTTACATGCAATGGTCTGCACACCGTTTCTTTGTGTCAGGGGAAAGAAACCTTTATCCGCATGATTACGTAGAGGAGGATGACAACTTTTTTCAGGAAAAATAAAACGATGACACTTTTCGGAAACATTATCTGGCTCATCTTTGGCGGATTCATTGCCAGCCTTGGCTACATCTTTGGCGGACTCGCCATGATGTTGACAATTATCGGTATTCCTTTCGGCATCCAATCTATCAAGATTGGCGTTGCCAACCTCACCCCATTCGGCAAAAGCGTTGTGACAACAGATCATGCGGGCTCCTTACTCAGCATCATTTTCAATGTCATCTGGCTTGTTTTGTTCGGGTGGGAAATTGCTTTGATTCATTTAACTTCAGGCGTAATTTTGGCCATTACAATCATTGGCATTCCCTTTGCCAGACAGCACTTCAAGCTCATTCCCCTGGCCCTGGTTCCATTCGGGCGAGAATTGGCGTAATGCCATTTATCATTTTGCCAAGAAGTGCTTGAAACGTTATCTAACTCCCTAACACAAACAGGCTTTGTTTTGCTGTCGCTGATCGAATGAATTCGGTTCTAGGGGCGCGGGCCCTTCCTTTGCTTCCTTCCCTACCCGTCTCGGAGTGGGGAGGCAATTTGGAAAGGAATTACCTGCGCCGCTTGTCCCCTTTCATCCGCAGGCCCTCAGCCCTGATTTCAATCGGCAGGAAACATGAACCTGGAATTTGTGTCAGGTTGCCAGAAACGATGTTTGACTTTCGTTAAGTTGTTCTGCGCGGGCGCCATTGGAAAGCATCTGGATTCATAGGATTTCAGGGGATCACCATATTTGCCTTCTCCGAGAGGTGGATGAGCGTCGTTTGCGAAACATAAATCACGATATCCACCGTCCAAAGGTGTGCACATCCGCTGAACTCCAAAAAAGCCGTGATGTTTCACCAGAAGTCATCTATCCTCCAGCTTCCTCTCTTCGCTTTGAAATGAGTGGACGTACGAGCATTTGAGACGCCGACACCATCTCATTGATACGGACGGCAATCATCAAGATGGTATTCTTCATTGACGAACGTGGAGGATCCGGTTTCTTTTGTATTCCTCCTTTTGTTAATTTTTGCTAAAACAAAACACAGATCATCGACGTTATCTTTGAGGGGAAATAAGATGATTATTCAGCACAACGCAACAGAAAATGGTGGGAAATGTTGTTTTGAGAGATAAAAACCCTTTGCTATGCTCTGATAAAGGGTGCTATAATGCCCTTTGAACTTCTCTCGGAGTGAAAAATTTTCGTGCCAGATCCATCATATTCCGAATCTACCCCCTCTTCCGTTCCGCCAAAATCTGCACCAATAGCAATCGATTTGCCCAACGATATCTCAGAACCTCCAGTAGACAGTTTGGTTGGGGTTACCGTTACGTCAGTCAACCGGTCTCGAGAAAGTTCTGTTGCCAACCTTATCTGGGAGACGCTGCAAACATTGGTGTTGGCGGGTTTGCTCATTGTCTTCTTCCGCACCTTCGTCTTTCAGAATTTTGTGGTGGAGGGAAGCAGTATGTTCCCAACGTTGATGCAGGGAGATCGATTGATTGTGAGTCGGTTGAGTTACCTTGTGGGGGAGCCCGCCCGCGGGGATATCATCGTTTTTCAGTATCCCTACGGCCCAGAGCGAGATTTTGTCAAACGAATCATTGGCCTACCCGGAGAAACTGTCACCATTCAAAACGGTCGGGTCTTTATCGATGGCAAGCCGTTGTTGACTGAAAGTTATGTGCAAAACCAAAGCGCTGATACAAAAGCGCCTGTCACATTGGGTGATGATGAGTATTTTGTAATGGGGGATAATCGCACCGGCTCCAGCGATTCACGGAGCTGGGGACCATTGCAAAAGCATTTTATTATTGGCAAAGCCTGGTTGATTTACTTCCCGTTTGAACGCTTTCAACTCCTACAACATCCTGATTTGGAGATTAAGCCATGATATCAGGCGAGCAGGAAATCAGCGCCTTGGTGCGGCGTATTCTGACGAAAATCTTGGACGAAGAAGCTAATGCTACCGATTCTCTGGGAGAGGTTGCAGAACGGAAATCTGCTTTATCCCTTCGCACGGTTGCTGTGGCATCCGATCATGGTGGTTTTACGCTCAAACAGCAACTCATCCCCTGGTTGCAATTGCAGGGGTATTCCGTTATCGATTTAGGGACGAACAGTAGTGAGTCGGTGGATTACCCCGACTTCGCTTTTGCAGCGGCCAGCGCGGTAATGCAGGGCAAAGCAGACGCAGCCATCATTATCGATGGCGCAGGCATAGGCTCTGCCATCGCTGCCAATAAAACGCCGGGCGTGCGGGCGAGCCTCTGTTACGATGTCGCCACCGCTCGTAATGCTCGCGAACATAATCACGCCAACGTCCTTACCTTTGGCGCCAACCAGATCGATTTCGAACAAGCAAAGGCAATTGTCAAGACCTGGCTTGAGACGCCCTGGGGTGGTGGTCGTCATGCCCGCCGCGTGGCGAAAATTACAGCCATCGAACAGCGTTTTAGCAAAGCGCATTGTTGACAAGGAGGCTCCTGTGGCCCAACACTATGATCTCGAACACTTGACAACACTGATTACCCGGGAAGTGCTCTCGGTCATTTCAGAACAGTCTGATGTGCATATTTGCACAGTGTGTGGGCAGGTGTGTGATGGACATTGTATCGTGCGTCATCCTGATGTGGCGCGCGAGATGATCGCTCTGGGCGCCACCCGCCTCAGCGCCAAGCTTGGGGTGGATCATGTGCCTACAGACATCGCTGGCTACATCGATCATACCCTGCTCAAGCCAGATGCCACCGAACAGCAAATCAGACAACTGTGCGCCGAGGCCACTGAGTTTGAATTTGCCTCTGTATGTGTGAACCCGACCTGGGTTCCCCTGGCGGTGCGATTGTTGGCGGGGGCAAAACCAATGGTGGCCACAGTGATCGGTTTCCCTCTGGGGGCCACCCTTCCAGATGTCAAAGCCTACGAAACCCGCCGCACCTTAGAAGAAGGGGCGGATGAATTCGACATGGTTATCAATGTCGGAGCCATCAAAAGCAAAAATTTCCGGTTGGTCGAGCGGGATATCGCCGGGGTTGTAGCCGCCGCTCGCGGACGCACCGTCAAGGTCATCATCGAAACAGCATTGCTCACCAACGAAGAAAAAGTGGAAGCATGCGTCATTGCCAAAGCCGCAGGGGCTGATTTTGTCAAGACCAGCACCGGTTTTGCCAGCAAAGGCGCAACTGCTGAGGATGTGGCGCTGATGCGGCGTGTCGTGGGGGCGGATATGGGCGTCAAAGCATCGGGCGGCATCCGCAGCGCACAGGACGCGAAAGCCATGATTGATGCTGGAGCCACTCGCATTGGCGCCAGTGCTGGCGTCAAAATCGTTAAAGAGATCCAAAATAAGGAGTCTTATGGAAAAGGTTCATTCCGATCTGATTCGTATTGAGCTGAGTGGCGTCAATGTATTTTTGTGGACGGGCCAGGGGGGGCCAACACTCATCGATACAGGCTATCCCTGGACATTTAACAAACTACTGGACGAATTGAAGCAAGTTGGGGTGCAGCCAGCCGAATTGCAGCGCATCATTATCACACATGCCGACTTAGATCACATCGGCGGATTGAAAGGCTTAACCGAACTCTCCGACGCTGTGGTCGCCTGTCATACAGCGGAGGCAGCCTTTCTTGAAGGGAAGCGTCCTCTTCCGGTGCGCAAAGGAATGATGAGCTGGCTTTTGGGCGTGTTCAATCGCATCGTTGCGCACATCTATAAGCCTGATGTGGACCAAGTGCATATACTGCTGCTAGACAAAGAGACAACGCCTGAGGGGTTTAGCGTTGTGTATTTGCCAGGGCACAGTCCTGGACAAATCGGTTTGTATCACAAAAGCGAAGGCATCTTCATTGCTGGCGACGCCCTGATCAACCGCAACAATCATCTTTCTCTCCCGCCCAGCCTTTTTACCTTTAATGAGGCTCAGGCCGTTGAGAGCCTGGAAAAACTGCGCAAACTACACTACGAAACCGCCTGTTTTGGACATGGTCCTTGTCTCAAAAACAATGCCGATAGAAAAATCTCGACCTTTCTTGATGCATTGAATCAGAACACCTGAATGTGATGGGTTGCAATGGATCGTTCTGATTCCACCCCGAGTGGTTGCATTTCGACATTGGTCATGGCGCTGGTGTTGATGACTGCATTGCTCACCATGGCCGCGACCGCGCTCCTTTTGGTGGCAATCCTCCCGCTGCCAAATGACTTGCGCCCCTGGATTGGGTTGGCTGTTTTTGTTTTGGCTGGCGTAATCGTGATTTACATCCTCATCAACCGGGCCCGCAGCGGCGAAGCGGCAATTCGTCAGGAGTTGACGAGGTTATTCCTCCCTTTGGGGCTTTCGTTGCACCCGCAGAAAAAACAAGCAAGCTCCTATGTTGGCGTGTATCACAACTATGAAGTGAGGGCGAAGTACGCAGTTTCGGGTGAGCCACAGCGTCCGACCTATCATCTTGAAATCGCAGTTCATGCGCCAACGTATTTCCGGCTAGCCATCGGCATGACAAAATTCAGACTACAATTCGACGAGACAACCTTCGGTGATCCTCTTCACCTGACTGATCCCGATTACGCACACTTGAGCGCTTTCACAGATGATCCTGATGCTGCTCGAACATTGCTGGCGTCGTTGCAGGTAAAAAACGCCCTGCTTAATCTGCTATCGCTTGATGCGCCGGGCGTGCGTAACTTCATTCTGGCCGATGACGCCATCATCCTCCGCTTTCGCCACCATTCCTTCAAACGCCTGAATTCATCCTTGCTAAAGCGTTGGGTGGACAATTT
Source organism: uncultured Caldilineales bacterium (assembly GCA_964650295.1). GTDB lineage: Bacteria > Chloroflexota > Anaerolineae > J102 > J102 > M2005. The sequence goes on from CAZYSY010000154.1 coordinate 5,234, forward strand.
GCTTTCCATCGTACCGCAGGAACACTGGGGTTAGCCGCACCTTTTCCAGGGGCTTAGCCTTCGAGTGCCGTAATGAAAAGATGTCGTAAACGCCATCTCTTCATCAGTCTGAGTTTGTTTTCGTTCTGAGAGGCTGGGTCACCCTTTGATTTCTACCGAATCCAGTACGCCCACGATAAGGGAGATAACCGGCGCTTTAGGGTCGTTCATCACCTGACGAGCCCCGCTCCCTTCCTGATTCACTAACACTACATCGCCCACGCCAGCGTGCGCCACATCCAACGCCACAAAATCACGCGCGTCCTCCCGCCCTGCGACGTGCAGAGGTTGTACCACCAGTAGTTTGTAGTTATGAAAGGATGGATGTTTGACGGTGGAAACCACCGTGCCAACAACTCGGGCGATGAGCATTGTGAGAGACTAGAGATTGGAAATTGGAACCTGGTACTAAGTCAAGTCTGCTTTGAGAGAAGAAGACGACGGCCGGCCCGACAGGCCGACTGAAGTCGGTCTCTATAGGCCTCTGGCCAACGGACGGCCTATGCCGTCCCTTCACCAACCAGAGACGGTCGACGGAGGTCGACCGCTGGCGCAAAGCGCCTGGAGAATCCGAGTTTACTCGATGGTAAAGGCCACGGCCACAAGAGAATTTC
>CAZYSY010000155.1:0-23853 GCA_964650295.1 uncultured Caldilineales bacterium
GTAATCAGTATTCAGTGTTCAGTAATCTGGCAACCTGACACAAATTAGCTTTGACCGCCGTCATTGGCCGAATGAATTCGGTTCTTGGGGCGCAGCCCCCTCCTTTGTTTCCTCCCCCGCTCCGAGACGGGCGGGGGAGGAGATGTGGAGAGGAATTGCCTGCGCCGCTCGTCCCCTTGCGGGGACGGTTCCCAGTCGCGATTTTGCAATCTATATTTTTGAAAGAAGGGCTGTCAGCGCAGGCTGACAGGCGGCCGGAGGCCCTCAGCCCTGATTTCAATCGGTGGGCAACTGGGCATGAAATTTGTGTCAGGTTGCTAGATCAGTGTTCAGTAATCAGTTGGCGGGTGTGCTATACTTTCCATAGCCTGATTTACATTCTCATTCCGTTTGCTGTTCGCCGAAGGGGGCTCCATGAAAAAACGTTCGACAAAACGTCATCGTTGGCTCATTCCTGCAATCCTGGCAATCATGATTTTCTTGGCATCTCCCGCCTTGGAGTTACTGTATGGGGATGCAGCGACATGGTTCCAGTCTCATCAATGGTTGAAATGGGGTTTGGTGGGGATTGGGGTTATTGCCGCTATTGGCCTGGCTATTTGGGAATATCGGCAGGGAGATGAAGCCGAGGTGGATGTGCCGCAGGTAGTGGAAGCGTATGAGGATTTACGGACGCGTTATCTCGCGCAGATCAGGGAGCGAACGCAATTCCTGACTCTGCGAGGGTTGGATGTCAAGAGTGGCGATGCCAGCGTAAGAGACCAGGATCGCTTGCGGCTCCCCGATGTCTATATTCAACTGGATACGACGGCAAAAGAAAGAGTAGATGCTGGGCATGGATGGAAGACTGAAGGTGATCGTCCCCTATCCGCCCTTGAAGCATTGGTGAATAATAAGCGCATGGTGCTGCTGGGGGAGCCGGGCGGCGGCAAAACAACATTCGTCAATTACCTGGCGTTTTGTCTGGCCAGCGATGGTCTGAATCCGCGGGAAGGCTGGCTTGAGAAGCTGGAAGGTTGGCCCAAAGCGTGGGCAGGCATCCTCCCTGTGCCTGTCGTCTTGCGCGATATGGCAGCCTGGTTGGAAACTGAAGACCGCCAAGAGCGTAAACTGGCGTTGCTGGACGCCTGGCTGCAAACCTGGCTGAACGAAATGGGGTTGGGGGACTTCCATGACGTCATGATGAAGATGTTGCGGGAGGGCAAAGCTGTCCTCTTTTTCGATGGCCTGGATGAGGTGCGGACAGAAGGTCAGGTGGGCAAGCGGGTGCGAGAGATGATCAACGCCACGCCCGCCGCTTACGACAGCGCCATCCTGGTCACTTGCCGTGTACTCAGTTATCAGGATGAGCGTTGGCGTCTGGATGAGAACTCTTGGGTCACTTTCGAGCTGGATCGTCTTAACCCTGAGAAGATCAATCATTTCATCGAAGCCTGGTACGCCCAGTTACAGGCCATGGGCGTGGTCACCGATGGCAAAACCAAGGCTGGCAAGTTGAAGCGGGCTGTACGCAGGCCCGACCTGTGGCGCATGGCTGGCAACCCCCTGCTGCTTACCGTTATGGCTCTGGTGCATTCCAACAAGGGGGAGTTGCCAGACGCCCGCGCGCTGCTTTACGAAAATGTCATCGACATCCTGCTTTGGCGCTGGGATGCGGTCAGACTCCCGCGGGGGGATGAAGAAATTGATATCCGGGTGCTGATGAAACAGGCTGATATTCAGGATGTAGACCTGAAGCGGGCGCTGTGGGAGTTGGCCTACAAGGTGCACGCCCAAGTGCAAGAAGGCGATGATGGCGAGGCCACCTCCGACATTCCCGAAAGTCTGCTCGTCGAAACCCTGCGTACACTGGCTCCCGATGGCAGCCAGACCTGGACCGAGGCCATGTTGGAGATCATCAAACGGCGGGCGGGTTTGTTGGTCGATCGTGTGCCCGGCGTTTACAGTTTTCCTCACCGCACCTTCCAGGAATACCTGGCGGGATGTCATCTTGCCACGCTGCCTGATTTCACCGATAACGTTGTGGCACTGTCTCGACAAGGGGCTTTCTGGTGGCAGGTGGTTTTGTTGGCCGTGGGTAAACTTGTGCATGTCAATGGTGATGTGGACAAACCTCTGGTGCTGGTCAGCGAGCTTTGCCCGGAGCAAACGCCTGCGATGGATGATGTTGATGGCTGGCGAGGTTGCTGGCTGGCCGGAAAAGCTCTCATCGAGATCGGCGTCAAGCGGGCGCAGCGCCGCGACCTGGGGCGGGATATGACGGAGCGCTTGCAGGAACGGTTGATGATGTTGCTAATGAATGGGCTGTTGGAACCGCGCGAGCGGGCCGACGCCGGTTCCGTACTCAGTATTTTGGGCGACCCGCGCGATTTCGACGAGATGGTGGAGGTGCCCGCGGGTAAATTTACGATGGGTAGCGCAGAGGACGACAAAATGGCGGAAGATGATGAGAAACCGCAACACAAGATTTTTGTCGACGCCTTTCGCATCAGTAAATATCCTGTCACCAACGCCCAATATGCTGAGTTCGTAAAAGCCACAAAGCGGAATCCTCCCCAACATTGGCCGGGCCAGGAGCCGCCCCCTGACCTGCGCAATCATCCCGTGGTCAATGTGAGTTGGCATGATGCAGTGGCCTATTGCCGGTGGCTTAGCAAGGAAACAGGGCGAACTTACCGGTTGCCCACCGAGGCGGAGTGGGAGAAAGCCGCGCGTGGAACCGATGGACGCATCTATCCCTGGGGGAATGATTTCTCTGCTGAAAAGTGTAATATGAGAAAGACTGGCATTGGCGGCACAAGCCCGGTGGGCATGTTTCCCGATGGCGTCAGCGCCTATGGTTGCCTGGATATGAGCGGCAATGTATGGGAATGGACGCTGAGTGAATACAAGCCCTATTCTCCTAGTCCAGATGATGGACGCGAAGAGGTGGATAGGGCAGACAGTCGCCGTGTGGTTCGTGGCGGCTCCTTCCTCAACCTCGTCAACCTCGTCCGCGCCGCCTTCCGTTACTGGCTCCCCCCGAACCTCCGCAGCTACAGCCTCGGTTTCCGGGTGGTGTTCTCCCCATTCACCACTGATCACTGACCCACTGGCCACTGAACCACTGGACGGCTGCGCAGCAGCCGCCTGAGCACTGCGGGGGGTGCAGGGGGGCTGGCCCCCCTGCCGCGATTTTTCTCCCCCTCTCGTCGACGCGCCCGCCCGCGCATCATGCGCCCGCGTGTTCGCCGCGGCCGAGCCCTCGCCCGAGACTGGAAGCCCCGGTCTACAGTTGCTAAGCCCCGCTGGGGCTGTTGTTTTTGTCGTCTCCCCTCCCCGGCCATCCCCCGCATCCCTCTGCGCCTCTGCGTTAGCCAAAGCCTCCTCTCCTACTATCGGCGGGATGGACGAATGGACTGGGAAGGGGTACAATTCTTTCTGCACAGCCGGCGCAGAGCCATTGCTACGAAATACGCAATACGAAATAAGCGCTACAGATTCCCCAAACCAATTGAAACCTTTCAAATAAATTCCCTCACAACGGAGTGACCCCTATGCAAATCGAAATCAAGCAAGGAAACATTATTTCAGCCGAGGCCGATCTGGTCATCGTGAACCTGTTCGAGGGTGTGACCGCGCCCGGCGGCGCCACCGGCGCGGTGGACAAGGCCCTGGATGGGCAGATCAGCCAGCTCATCGCGCTGGGCGACTGCTCGGGCGAGCTGGGCAAGACCACGCTGCTCTACACCTTGGGCAAGCTACCCGCGCCCCGGGTGCTGGTCGTGGGCCTGGGCAAGGCCGAGGACTTCGACGGCAAGAACGCCCGCATCGCCGCGGCCAAAGCCATCAGCGTCGCCAAAGAAGCGGGCGCAAAGCAGGTGGCGACCATCGTGCACGGCGCGGGCGTCGGCGGCATGGACCCCATCGAGGCCGCGCAGGCCCTGGTGGAGGCGTCATTGCTGGAAAGCTATGAGATGCCCGCGCTGCGCAGCGGTGGGGAGGAGAAATCAAGGGTGGAGACCCTGACCATGGTCGAGTTCAATGCTGAGGCCATCCCCTTGCTGGAGCGAGGCGCTCAGATCGGGCGCATCATCGCGGAGAGCGCCATGTTCTCACGAGATCTGGCTGCCACGCCCTCCAATATCGCCACGCCTAGCTATGTGGCGACCAAAGCCATGGAAATGGCCGAGGAAACGGGGTTGGATATCCGCATCATGGAATGGGGCGAGATGGAGGAGCTGGGCATGAACATCCTGCTGGCTGTGGCCAAGGGCAGCGATGAACCGCCCAAATTCATCATCCTGGAGCACAACAAGAAGCGGGCTGACGAACTCCCCACCATCGTGCTGGTGGGCAAGGGCGTCACCTTCGACACCGGCGGCTATTCCCTCAAGCGCACCGACGACATGTGGAAGATGAAGTATGACATGAGCGGCGCGGCCAATGTGCTGGCCATTTTGCGGGCCGTGGCCCTGCTGGATCTGCCTCTGCACGTGGTGGGCCTGACGCCTATGGTCGAGAATATGATCAACGGCCACGCACAGAAGCCGGGCGATGTGTACAAAGGCATGACCGGAAAGACCATGGAGGTCATCTCCACCGACGCGGAGGGCCGGATGATTCTGGCCGATGCGCTGGCCTACGCCGGGCGCTACCACGCGGATGCGGTCATCGATCAGGCGACGCTGACCGGGGCCATTAGCGTGGCCCTGGGCCAACAGGCCGCGGGGCTTTTCACCGAAGACGAGGCGCTGAAAGTACGCTTGTTGGCCGCGGCCGAGGCCACGGGCGAACGGCTCTGGCCCATGCCCATGTATGATGAATACAAGAACTACATCAAAAGCGATTTTGCAGATGTGAAGAACAGCACCTCGCCCGACCGCATGGCGGGCGTCAGCACCAGCGCCAAGTTCCTGCAGCACTTCATCGAGGATTATCCCTGGGCGCATCTGGACATCGCGGGCATGGGCTGGACCAAGAAGCCGCGGCCGATGTATCCGAAAGGCGCGGCCTCCTTTGGCGTGCGCCTGCTGGTGCAAATGCTACGCGATTGGTCAGACTGAATTAATCACAGACCGGGGATGGACGCGGATTTCGGTCCCCCTCTTTCGTCTCTGGTCTCATTTTGACACGAATGCGCTATGACTCACGAACTTCTTGATGATTTCCCCGTCATCTACGAAACGGAGGTCGCCTGGGGTGATATGGATGCGTTCCAGCATGTGAACAACGCGGTCTATCTGCGCTATTTCGAGAGCGCCCGTATCCGCTATTTCGAGCAAACGCCCATGTTCGACATCATGCAGGCCCAGGGCATAGGCCCGATTGTGCACAGCCATCGCATCCGTTATCGTTTCCCCCTCACCTATCCCGACCGCGTTCTCATCGGCGTGCGGGTGGTGGGCGTGGCTGAAGATCGATTGATTGCGGCCTATCGGCTGGTCAGCACCAGGCATAACGTCATCGCTGCCGAGGGCGACACCACCATCGTTTTTCTCGACTACCGCAAGGGTGGCAAGGCCCCCATCCCCGAACCTGTGTTGCGGGCTTTTGATGGATTGGAGGGGTGGGATTCTGGCCAACGGCCAGGCATCGAATAGGAAAGAAGCTCTTGGAGGCTCGTTACCCCAGCAAAAAGCCCCGAACCATCTGGCTCGGGGCTTGGATTTCTAAAAGGCGTGGGCTTACTGGCCCTGTTTGTCTTCCTGGGTCTTGGGCTCATCCTGGTTGTCCTCTTTCTTGCCTCGTTTTTTCAATCCCTTGCGGAAGGAATAAAGGGGCAGCATAATGGCCATAGATGCTTCGGAAGCCTTGGTGCGGGCTTGAACTTTCATCTTCCATGCTGCGGTGCGCATCTCTTGTAATTTACGCTGGAATGCGCTGTCCACGGGCCAGTTGGTGACTAAAATCGCTTCATCCTCAGGGCTGACCTCCATAGGCTGGAATTGCCAAACCGCGGCGGCGTATGTGAGGCCCGCGCCAAAGGCAATCATAACCACCTTGTCATTGTCCTTGATGCGGCCATCTTCCAACGCCTCGATCATGGCCAGGGGCACCGAAGCGGCCGAGGTGTTGCCGTAGCGGTCGAGATTGACGATGGTCTTTTCTGCAGGAAAGTTGAGCCGGCGTAGCGCCAGGTCGATGATGCGTTGATTGGCCTGATGTGGGATGAGCACATCGATGTCATCCATGGTCAGACCTGCCTGGGTGACCACATCCACGGTGGCGTCGCTCATCACTCGGGTGGCGAATTTGAACACTGGTCTACCCTTCATCTTTAGCTTATGTTCTTTCCGGTCGATGTTTTCGTGGTTGGGATAATTTTTTGTGCCCAGCGCAGGCACGATGAGCGCATCCCAACCTGCACCATCAGATCCCATGGACATGCTGAGCAAACCGCCCGGCTGTAGCGTACGGCTGACAACGACCGCTCCAGCGCCATCGCCAAACAAAATGGCTGTGCCCCGGTCTTCCCAATCGATGCCCGCACTGATGGTTTCGGCTCCGATGACAAGAATGTGCTCGTAAGCGCCTGACCGGATGAATTGGGAAGCGGTATTGAGTCCATACACAAAACCAGAGCATCCCGCCACCAGGGTCATGGCTCCACATTCTGCGCCCAGTTCATCTTGAATCATGCTGGAGGCTGGGGGGACAAGATAATCGGGCGTGGAACTGGCCAGAATGATCAAGTCCAAATCTTTGGCGTTGATGCCCGCTTTGTCCAGCGCACGCTTCGAGGCTTCTACCGACATGCTAACTGTGCTTTCACCCTCCGATATTATACGCCGCTCACGAATCCCGGTACGACTGACGATCCACTCATCGTTGGTGTCCATCATCTTTTCTAGATCGTGATTCGTCAATACATTCTCGGGCACATACATGCCCCATCCAGTGATCTTGCTAAAATACTGGGTCATGAGTTCTTACCTCGAATACGAATTGCGCCTGGAGGGAAAAAATGAATTGCGGGCGCACAAAAAGTGGGAAGACCATTTTTCTTCCCTGTGCTATTGTAGGGACTTTTGATCGATTTGCCAAATCATCATGACATCCGATCGCAGGGGATAGAGTCTTTACTGAGATGCGCCTGAGGGGAAGAAGGTTTCGAGCGTCACGGAACGAAACAGGGCGAAATGTAAGCTGTGGCGCTTCAGGCTCGCTGCGATGTTACTTTGTTACTCTCTCTGAGCGTTCGCTCTTTCATCCTGGCGTCGTCGCCGCATAAATCAATCAGAGTGACGTGAGATGTTACTTGGGACGGTTGTTGTGTACCGGATCGTCAAGCTGGCGGTCGGCTGCTGCCAATGCGATGGTTGGTTCATCGCTACGCCGCCTGTCGTGCGATATTCCATCGCCAGTAAGCGTAAGCTCCGGCCAGGGTTGCTGCTGCACCCACGACTGCTGCCGACGCAATCCACGGGGTGCGCGAACGCCGCATTGTTTGGCTAATGCCCAGGTGATGCTTGGTTTGTTCACGGTGGGCTTCTTCCATCAGGCGGGCTTGTAGGGCGCTTTTGAATTCGCTGTCTGGCTCCACGCGTTCTAAATTTTGCCAGAGTAGATCAATGGCCTCGAAGAGGCGTTTTTCTTCGGGCAGGATGGGGCTGGCGTAAAGATGCGCTTTGACCGGACCTTCGAGAATCAAAATGCGGGTGTATTGTTCTAATCGGTCGGAAGATGTTTCTTGTGTCATGAGGATGTTGAAAAGAGAATGTTAATCGGTGCGGTAGCCGACAATGCCAATGGTTCCGGGGCCAAGATGGGCGGAAACAGAGCTGGAAAGTCCGGCGATCCAGAATTTGTGAGGGAGAAAAGCGTCCAACACTATTTTTTTGAAGCGCTCGGCGTCTTCAGGCGCCTGAGAATGAATGATGGCCAGGTTCACTGGTCCCTCCCCCAGCCGTTCTTGCATCATCTTCACCATTTTGGCCAGGGCTTTTTTGCGACTGCGGGCCCGTTCGCTGGCAATGAGTTGGCCATCGGTGAGGATGACGATGGGGGTGATATGCAGTGCCGAGGCGATGAATGCACTGAGAGCGCTGACGCGGCCGCTCATGCGGGGGAAGGTCAAGTCTTGTGGAGAAAGAAATATCTGGATGCGGTCTCGCAATACGTTCATCCGATGCAAAATCGCCTCGGGTGTGGCTCCTGCATCGATTAATTCGTAGGCTTCATCGGCCATGAAGCCTACGCCTGCCGAGCCGTTGTTGGAATCGATCGGATAAACGACGATTTCCTCTGCAACCATTTGAGCCGCAAGTACTGCCGATTGGTAGGTGCCGCTGAGTTTTGCGCCTAAATGGATGGAGAGGATGACATCGTAACGGGGGGTGAGTTGGCGGTAAAGATCGGCAAATTCCCCGGGGCTGGGTTGAGACGTTTTGGGAATGTAGCCCAGCTTCATGACTTTTTCGAAAAATGCCGCCGGGGTGATGTCAATCCCCTCCCGGTAATCTTCGACGCCAAAGTGGATGTGTTCCGGGATGATGTGGACGCGGTGGCGATGGGGCCAATCTTCAGGAAAGTCGCAGGTGGAATCAACGACGACGCCAATTCGAGGTGACATAAAGTTTGGTGTCCTGCATGGTGGTCAACAGTTATCCGCCCTGGCAGTTAGACCAGGCCTTTTTCCTGTAATGTGGATCGGAGCGTCTTAAGGGTGCGGTGGTAAAGCGACTTGATGGAAGATTCGGAGCGTCCCATTACCTGGCCGATCTTGGCATTGGGCATTCGCTCTACAAATTTCAAGATGAGGAGTTGTTGACGGTCTTCGGGAAGTTCGTGAATGACTTCGAGCAGTAATTCACGCATCTCTTGTTTCTCCGCCAATGCGCCCGGGCTGGCATGTTCAGAAGCAGCGGTGATGAGTTCATCCAATTGCACCGATTTACGACGAGACTGAGAACGGTGCCAATTCGCCACCAGGTTATGGGCGATGCGGTAAAGCCAGGCCGAGAAGGGAAGCCCCCGCTCTTCGTAGCTTCCGATTTTGCGCAACGCCCGAAAGAAGGTGCGGGCGGTCAGGTCTTCGGCTTCTTCTTGATTTCCGACGCGATAGTAGATGTAGTTGTATATTTTGGTGACATAGCGCTCGTAAAGTTCGCCAAAGGCTTCTGGGTCTTTTTTGGCGAGCTGCACCAGAGTTGCGTCGTTTAGTTTGCGATAGTCGGTCACAATGGTTTGCGAAAGCTACGCGACGCTGGTATTGATGAAAACACCGGCAATGTTGAATGGTCGCGTGGGTGAGTGGGGTGGATGGTTGGGTCTATTCTAGCATCAGTGCTAATTCGTTCCCAAGGCGTTGTCAAGGTTTGTGGCTTGTGCTATGCTTGCAGGTCGAAGGTTTGAAGCGTCTGCATCTGTGCAAACGATTTTTGAAGATGCTCAGAAGTATGATGCGATCGAAGTCATTATCAAAGGAGATTTCATTCATGGCAAGAATTCAACGACGCGTTGTCATTACCGGTATGGGAGCCATAAGCGGTTTGGGGCTTGATGTGGCTTCTACATGGGAAGGTCTATTGGCGGGGCGCACCGGCGCTGGCCGCATCACCAACTATGATCCTTCCAATCTTCCCACGCAAATTGTCGTTGCTGTCAAAGGGTTTGATCCTCAGCAGATTATGGGGCGCCGCGATGCCCGGCGGCTGGGCCGCGTCACTCATCTGGCGGTGGCTGCAGTGGAAGAAGCGTTGGCGGATTCAGGTCTTGACTTAGAAGAGGAAGATCGAACGCTGGTTGGAGTGGAGATGGGAAGCGCATTCGGGGCGTTGGATTTCGTCGAGAGCCAGGCCTGCGCGATTCGAGACCGTGGCCCGCGCGCCATCAATCCCGCCAAAGCGCCTGCGGTGCTTATTACCACTACTCCTTGCTATTTGGGCATTCGTTATGGGTTGCAAGGCCCGGCCAATTCGCCGGTGGCTGCATGCGCTACCGGGGTGGTCAGCATTGGCGAGGCGGCCCGACGCATTCAGCGTGGCGAGGCCGATGTGATGATAGCTGGAGGCGCCGATTCGTACATGACGCCACTGATCATGGCCGCATTCAGCCGTTTGGGGGCAATGTCCACCCGCAACGATGAGCCCGAGACCGCGTGCCGGCCCTTCGATCTCACCCGGGATGGCATGATCATGGGTGAGGGGGCAGCCGTGGTGGTGTTGGAGGAGTTGGAGCATGCGCTGGCCCGCGGGGCCACCATCCTGGCTGAGTATGGCGGCATGGGCTTTACCCTGGATGCCTACAACATGGCTGCGCCACATCCCGAAGGCGATGGCGCAGCCCGGGCCATGAAGCGAGCTCTTACCGAGGCGGAGCTGCCGCCTGAAGCCATCGACTATATCTCGGCCCACGGCACTGGCACCAAACTCAACGATGTCTCTGAGACCAGGGCCATGAAAAAGGCTCTGGGCGCGCATGCCTACCAGGTCCCGGCGCCTTCCATCAAACCAATGGTGGGCCACGCCATGGGCGCGTCGGGAGCATTTGGCGTACTGACCATCGTCAAAGCCATTCAGACCGGCTGGATTCCCCCGACCATCAATTACAGTACGCCCGACCCCGAATGCGATCTCGACTATGTTCCCAACCAGGCCCGGCGGCATCATGTAGATGTGGGCATGGCCAATGCATTCGGCTTTGGCGGGCAGAATGGCTCTATCATCATCAAACGCTACACCTCATAACCTCATGCGCATCCAACTCTTCGTCACCTGCATGATCGATAACCTCTACCCCGACATCGGCGAGGATGTGGTCACCGTATTGGAGCGGGCCGGGGTGGAGGTGGAGGCGCCGCCCGGGCAGACCTGCTGCGGGCAGCCCGCATTCAACGGCGGCTTTCTGGATGAGGCCCGGGAGATGGCGCTGCACTTCCTCGACGTCTTTGCAGACACCGAGGGCCCCATCGTCTCGCCATCGGGCTCCTGCGCGGCCATGGTGGTGCATCACTATCCCGAACTCTTCGCGGATGACCCCGAAAATCTGGCCCGAGCCCAGGCTGTGGCCGCGCGGGTGCGGGAATTCAGCCAGTTTTTGGTGGATGATCTGGGCGCGACGGAGCTGGGCGGCGCACCGGGTAAATACACCTATCACCCCTCCTGCCATCTCACCCGGGAGCTGGGCGTGCGGGGCAAGGCGGAATTGCTGCTGGATAACATCCCTGGCGCGGAACGCGTTCCCCTGCCCGATGCAGAGGCCTGCTGCGGTTTTGGCGGGCTCTTCGCAGTGAAGATGCCCGAAGTCTCCACCGCCATGATGAACCACAAGCTGGATACCATCGAGGAGAGCGGTGCAGAGACCTGCGTGGTGTGCGATGTCTCCTGCATGACTCATCTCAACGGCGGACTCATCAAACAGGGCAAAACGCCGGTGGTCAAACATCTGGCCCAGGTGCTGGCGGCTGAGGGGGATGAGGATGCGGCGGGTGTCTAGCACAGCATGATGGGCATGTAAAGAACGCGCCTCTTTTGGGCGGTTGTGTTTCAAAATTGCGGAGCTTTTCGTGTTTCTGGCCGACTCAAGTTGGGCGCTTCAGGCCTGTGGCCAGGGGACGGCCTCCGCCGTCCAGGTCGCCGGAGGGTGACCAGAGGCGCGAAGCGCCTGTAGAGCCCGGGTTCACTCGACCAGTCCGTCCAACCCGCCGGATTGATGAATCCGGCTCCGGAGCGGGGCTCCCCAGGGCGGATTCGCAATCCGCCCGGCAAAACAGAAATGCACGCCCGAAACTAAAACCCTCGGGCTACTCGGGCTACCGCTGCGAAGCCCGCTGGGCGGAAACGGAAGGCGTTGATTGGTTTGCTCCAAAATTGCGACGCGTCTCCTTCGGGCCTCTATTTTTCTCCTGCTGGCGATTTCTCGCCGTGCGTGCACCTTTTCACGCCGAAAACTTCCAAGGCAATGTAAGCTGTGTTATAATCAGCCTTGCTTTTGGATGATGGCAGTTTTTGCTGTCCTCGTCCGGAAATCAAATTTCTGAGTGCGTAGAGTAGTTTCAAAGGAGAAATCTCGATGCTCGTACAGCAGTATGGTCTCATCGGTGTTTTCGCCGTCATTGCTTTTATTTTTCCCATCGTTACGCTGGCGTTTACCTGGCTGATCCGTCCCAAACGATCGAATCCGCTCAAAAATTCCACCTATGAATGTGGTATTGAGACTGTCGGGGACGCCTGGGTTCAGTTTCGTGCACAATACTATCTCTTCGCCCTGATCTTCGTCATTTTCGATATCGAGGCGATCTTCCTTTTTCCCTTCGCGGTAGCCTTCAACAAGATCGGGCTTTTCGCTCTGGTGGAGGCGATTCTCTTCATCTTCATCCTGGTCGTTGGCCTGATTTACGCCTGGAAAAAGGATGCTCTGGAATGGCAGTAGCGCCCGACGCACTGCCATCTTTCATGTCTGGTTGCTGAAAGAACCTTTCATCATTCATTCCACAGGATTTTTTCGACACCTCTGACACCGATTGGAGTTATGATATGGATTTGAGAGCCCTTGGCGAATCATTCATCGCGATGCTCGAAAATTGGGGCGTCCCAGAAGGCTGGGTGTTGTTAATCAACTGGCTGCTGGGCGCTATTATTTTGCTGGCCATCGCCTTGCTATTGGCGATCTTCCTCATCTGGTTCGAGCGCAAGGTGGCGGGCCGCGTGCAAGATCGTCTCGGCCCGAATCGGGTGGGGCCTTTTGGCCTGATTCAGCCCTTCGCCGACGCGTTCAAGCTGCTGACCAAGGAGGACATCACTCCCGACAGTGCGGACCGCATCACCTACAATCTGGCCCCCATCATCGCGGTCTTCCACATCATCATGCTGTTCGCCGTCATTCCCTTTGCCGATAAGGTGGTGGGCGCCAACATCAATGTGGGCCTGCTTTATCTACTCGCCTTCGGCGCGCTGGGAACCATGGCCATGCTGATGGCGGGGTGGTCATCCCGCAACAAATATGCGCTGTTGGGCGGCTTTCGCGTGGTGGCCCAGCTGCTCAGTTATGAAATCCCCGTGGGACTGGCCATGCTCATCGTGGTGCTGCTTTCGGGCACCATGAACCTCAACGGCATCGCCCAGGGACAGGGCGGGGCGTTTGGTTTGGGATGGTATGTGTTCGTCCTGCCTGCGGTCTTCATCCTCTACTTCGTGGCCGCACTGGCCGAGGGCGAGCGGGCCCCCTTCGACCTGCTGGAGGCCGAGTCGGAGATCGTGGCCGGGTACAACATCGAATACTCCGCCATGAAGTTCGCCTGGTTCTACCTGGCGTTCTTTCTGAACACCTGGGTGCTCTCCGCGGTGGCCGTCACCCTCTTCTTTGGCGGCTGGCAGGGGCCTTTCGCCGATCAATTCCCGGTGCTGGGCGTTGTTTATTTCTTCATCAAAGTGTTCATCATGTTCTTCGTCTTCGCCTGGGTGCGGGCCACCTTCCCTCGCTTACGCATCGATCAGATGATGTCCTTCTGCTGGAAGGTGCTGGTGCCCATGGGGCTGGCGCTCTTCCTGGGCGTGGCCATCGTGCTCAAGCTGGGATTACCTGCGGCCATCACCTATGCGCTGCTTTTCGTGGTGAATGTGGTGATCCTGGTAGCGACGTTGAAGCTGCTGGGGAATTACACCAAGGACCTCTCCCACAACAAGAACAAGCGCTTGTTCGCTCCCGAACTCCCTCGTTTGTAAGGAAGCAGGATTTATGGTCGAACAGATACTTTTCCTCATTATTGCTGCATTTACATTGCTGATGGGTCTGGGCGTCGTCATCGCCCGGAACCTCTTTCACGCCGCCCTGTTCCTGGTGGGCGTCTTTTTCGGCATCGCGGCCCTCTTCATCTTGTTGGAGGCCGAGTTTCTGGCCATGGCGCAGATCATCATCTACATCGGCGCCATTGCCACACTCATCGTGTTCGCCATCATGCTCTCCAAGGGGATGATGGGCCGGGAATCGGGCGCTTACAACAAGCAGTGGTATTTTGCTGGCGGCGCCATGATCTTTTTCTTCGGTCTGGTGAGCTGGCTGCTGGCGCAGATGCCCTTCGTCATCACCAACGCCAGCGTGCCCGATGACGCCATTCAGCAGATCGGCCAGGGCTTTGTGGGCCACTACGTCGTGCCCTTCGAGGTCGCCTCGGTGCTGCTGCTGGTAGCCCTGGTGGGCGCCATCATGCTGGCCCGCGAACGCAACTCCTAACCCAGACAAGCCGCAACCAAGAAGGCGTCTCAGGCAAAGACGCCACGCAGCAAAGAAAAAAGAAATACGATCCTTTCTGGCGCACTTTGCAACGTTGCGTAAGAGCATTTTTTAGCTCTGTAGGCCAAAATCTCATCGGCAAGGCGCCACACTGTCCACCTTACCCCCCGCCCCCTGATTACTGAATACTGATCACTGATTACTGAATACTGATCCCCTGGAGCTGTTCTATGACCGTTCCCCTTTCCTGGTATCTCATCTTTGCAACGGCCCTGTTTAGTTTGGGCTTCTTCGCCGTGCTCTCCCGTCGCAACGCGGTGGCGGTGCTCATGGGCGTGGAGCTGATGCTGAACGCGGTCAACGTGAATCTGGTCGCCTTTTGGCGATATTTGACCCCCGCGGATCTGTCGGGGCAGATCTTCGTCGTTTTCGTGTTCACCGTGGCCGCGGCCGAGGCGGCTGTGGGTCTGGCGCTGATGATCTCCATCTATCGCACTCGCAAGACCATCAACATCGACGAAATCAACGATCTGAAGTTCTAGCGCTTTCGCACCTGCATTGGATTCTAGAAATCACTGAGGTCGCTTATGAATTATCCTTCCGTTTTCAATCTGGCCTGGTTGATACCGCTGCCCACGGCGCTGGCGTTCTTCGCCATCATCCTCTTCGCTAATCCCAAAAAGCGTCTGAGTTCCAACATCGCCATTGGCGCGGTGGTGCTGGCCTGGATCATGTCCTGGGCCGTGGCGATCACCTTCTTCCTCAACCCTGAGATCACAGAGCATCCCTTTGATCTACACGTGCCCTGGATGCCCATGGGCGAGATCACCTTCCACATGGGCGTGGCCGTGGATGCGGTGACCGCGGGGATGTTGTTCATGGTTGGGTTTGTGCTCACCATGATCTTCATCTACAGCTCCGGCTATATGTCCTTCCCGGGCCATCTCGATCCCAAGAAGTATCCGGATGCCGCCCAGGAAGGCCTGGACCCCCGATATAGCCGCTTCTTCGCCTACATCTCCCTCTTTGCCACGGGCATGTTGGGATTGGTGGTGGCCGATAATTTGCTGATGCTCTTCATCTTCTGGGAGATCATGGGCCTTTGTTCTTACCTGCTCATCGGCTTCTGGTTCGATAAAAGCTACCCTGATCCCAAACAGATCACGCCCAAGCAGGCGGGCCTGAAAGCCTTCCTCACCACCCGGGTGGGGGATGTGCTTTTTATGATGGGCCTGATCTTCCTCTTCATCCATGCCGGAGACCTGAACTTCCAGAACATCTTCGCCAACCAGGAATTCCTGCATGAGCTATCCACCGCCACGGTGAATCTACCCTTCTTTGGCGCGGTGACCTGGGCGGGACTCATCTCCATGCTCATCTTCTGGGGCGCGATTGGCAAATCCGCCCAATTCCCGCTGCATGTGTGGCTGCCCGACGCCATGGAAGGCCCGACCCCGGTCTCGGCCCTCATCCACGCCGCCACCATGGTCTCCGCGGGCGTCTATCTCATCGTGCGTATGTCGCCCCTGTTTTCGGCCGCGGCTCATGGCGGCAGCGGGGTGATGATGTTCGTGGCCTTCATTGGCGCATTCACGGCCCTTTTCTCCGCCACCATCGCCGTGGCCCAAAAGGACATCAAGAAGGTGCTGGCCTACTCCACCATCTCCCAGCTCGGCTACATGTTCGCCGCGTTGGGCATCGGCGCCTGGGTGGCCGCGGTCATCCACTTGCTCATCCACGCCTTCTTCAAAGCCCTGTTGTTCATGGCCTCCGGCTCTGTCATCCACGGCGTCGAGCATGGACACCATCATGTGCATGAGCACGGGCGCGGCGACGATCATGGCCACGAGGAATACTTCGATGCGCAAGACATGTTCAACATGGGCGGGCTGCTCAAACGCATGCCCATCACCGGTTGGACGTTCATCATCGGCGGCGCATCCCTTTCCGCATTTCCGCTGGTGACTGCGGGCTTCTGGTCCAAAGATGAGATTCTGGCCCACGCCTGGCATGGCGGACACATGGCGGTGTTCTGGACCCTGGCCATTGCCGCGTTCCTCACCGCGTTCTACACCTTCCGCCAGATCTTCCTCACCTTCTTTGGCAAACCCCGCACCGAGGCCGCAGAACATGCGCCCGAAAGCGTGCGGGCCATGACCTGGCCCCTGGTTGGCTTGGCCTTCTTCGCCATCTTCGGCGGTTTCGTGGCTGTGCCTCACGATTTTCCGGTGGTGGGCGGCGTCGCCTCTGACTTCCTGGCCAAACTGATGGAGATGCAGGGAGAGTTTTACCAACTGCATGTGGCTCCGGCCCCATTCAACTGGACGCCCGCGCTCATCTCCATGACCCTGGCCCTCAGCGGCATCGTGGTGGCGTGGCTCATCTATGGCATGAAACCTCTGGCTGCAGGCCAGCCCGATCCCCTGCGTAAGGCCCTGGGCCCCATCTACGTCATCCTGGAGAACAAGTACTACTTCGACGAGTTTTACCATCTGGTGGCGGTGCGTCCCACCTTGTGGCTGGCCGGATTCTTCTTCAAGTTCGATCGTGGCGTCATCGATCGCATCGTCAACTGGGTGGGCGCTTTGGGCCGCTGGCTGGCCGCCGCCCTGCGTAAGTGGATCGATGAGTTCATCATCGACGCCGCGGTCAACGGCGCGGGCCTGGTCACCACCTGGACAGGCGCGGTCGTTCGTCTGATTCAAACCGGACAGGCGCAGAATTATCTGCTGATTCTGCTGCTTTCGGTGGTCATCCTGCTGCTGCTCATTCCGTTGGGATAAGCCAACGGCCAACGTCCAACGATCTTTGTCATTGGGTCGGGCGTTGAGGAGCCTCTTTTGCACCCTCGAATAAACAAATCGTTTCGCATAAAATCTGCATCGTTATCCCAAACATCCTGCAATTATCTCCAGAAAATAAACCGAGGAGGAGATTTCAATGGATTTACTTCGTAGTTCGGTCTTGACGCTGATCGTCTTCCTGCCCGCGGTGGGGAGCGTCATCGTTGCTCTGATGCCGAAGGAAAAAGAAGACCTCATCAAAAAGTTTTCCATCTGGTGGAGCCTGATTCCTCTGCTGCTCACCACCTGGCTGGCCATCGACTATGCCATGTACTATCTCAAGGGCAATCAGATGGCGTATCAGGTGAAATTCGCGTGGATTCCTTCCATCGGCGTGAATTACCACGTGGGCGCAGATGGTCTCAGCGTCCCCCTGCTCTTTTTGACCGCATTGCTGACGACGCTGGGGCTGTACTACTCGGCCCGGGTCATCCGCAAGCGGGTCAAAGAGTTCTTCCTGCTTTTCTTGCTGCTGGCCACAGGCATGTTCGGCGTGTTCGTCTCGCTGGATTTGATCCTGTTCTACGTGTTCTGGGAGATCGGCCTGGTGCCCATGTACTTCCTCATCGGCATCTGGGGCAATCCCAAGGATCGCCCCCAGTACGCGGCCATCAAGTTCTTCCTCTACACCCTGGCGGGCTCCATCTTCATGCTGTTGGCCATGATCGGCGTTTATCTCAGCACCGGCACCTTCGATATTCTGGATGCCGCGGCCAAGGGGGTGTGGCTGAATGCGCCCATGTTCGCCACCCTCTCCTTCTGGGCGTTCTTCATCGCCTTCGCCATCAAAGTGCCCAGCTTCCCCTTCCACACCTGGTTGCCCGACGCCCACACCGCAGCGCCCACGGCTGGCTCTGTGATTCTGGCGGGCGTGCTGCTGAAATTGGGCGCTTACGGCATCCTGCGAGTGCTGCTTAGCCTCTTCCCGGGCCAGTTCGCCCAGTTCGGCTGGATTGTCGCCCTGCTGGGGGTCATCGGCATCGTCTACGGCGCCTTCGTCTCATTGGCCCAGACAGACCTCAAGCGGCTGATTGCTTACTCCTCGGTGAGCCACATGGGGTACATCATGCTGGGCATTGGCGCGGTGGGCGTGGCCCTGGGCATGAAAAACGTGGAGGGTGCGGCCGAGAGTGCGGCCATGGCCTTCAATGGCGCCAGCTTGCAGATGTTCATGCACGGCATCATCACCGGCGCTTTGTTCTTCCTGGTGGGCGTCATCTACGAACGAGCCCACACCCGTGACCTGAAGGTCTTTGGCGGGCTCAGCGCGGTGGTGCCGGTCTACTACGCCACCATGATGTTTGCGGGCTTCGCCTCGTTGGGCCTGCCCGGCCTGGCGGGCTTCTGGGCCGAATTCTTCACCTTCCGGGGCGCTTTCGGCATCGTGCCCTGGCTGGCGGTCATCGGCGTCATTGGCATCGTCATCACCGCCGCCTACATCCTCTACCGCATCATCCAGAGCCTGTTCCTGGGCGAGTTTGATCCCAAGCGCTGGACGCACTGGACCACGGTGTTCGGCGAACATGCTGACGGCCCCACCGACATGGCGCTCTTCGAAAAGGTTACCCTGTGGCCCCTGGTCATTCTAATGATCATCCTCGGTTTGTGGCCCACGCCCCTGCTGGCGTTCTTCAACGAAGCTTCTGTCAACATCCTCTCCAACCTTCATTTCTAAACCACACAGGGAGGGATGACTTTGAACGTTTCTGCAATAATCCGCCTTTTGTCGCCCGAGCTCATTTTGCTGATCACCGCGTTTGTGGTCATCGGCGTGGACCTGGCGCGACGCCGACAGGATGATGGGCAAACGGCTGCGGCCGTGGCTGTGGTCGGCCTGTTGCTGGCCGCGTTCGCCTCGGTGTTCCTCTATCTGAGTCAGCCGGGCGAGATCGTCCTCTACACCATGGCCATCGACGTCTACGGCCTCTTTTTCAAGACTGCCGCCTTCATCGGCGTGGCCCTGGTCATCATTGGCTCGGTGCATTTCATGGCCGGGCGCAGCAAATATCTGGGCGAATTCTATGCGCTGCTGGTCTTCGCCGCACTGGCCATTAGCGTGGCCGTCAGCGCCACCAATCTGATTTTAATCTACATCGGCATCGAGTTCCTCTCCATCACCTCCTACATCCTGGCCGGATTCCTGCGCGGGGACAAGCGTTCGGAAGAGGCAGCCATCAAGTACTTCCTCTACGGCGCTTCCGCTGGCGCGATCCTGCTGTTCGGGCTTTCGTTGCTGTACGGCATCACCGGCTCCACCGATCTGGCGCACATTGGCGATGCGCTGCTACGCAGCGGCGGCGCGCATTGGCTGGGACTGGTGGCGCTGATGATGGTGCTGGCGGGCATCGGCTACAAGGCCAGTCTGGTTCCCTTCCATCAGTGGGCGCCCGATACATACGACGGCGCGCCTACGCCCGTTTCCGCGTTCCTCTCCACCGCGTCCAAGGCCGCGGGCTTCGCTATTCTGGGCAGGATGATGCTCACCGCATTCCCGCAGCTGCAGGCCGATTGGACGGTGATTTTGGGAGCGGTTGCGGTGCTCACCATGTTCCTGGGCAACCTGACTGCGCTCAAGCAGAAAAGCGTCAAGCGCATGCTGGCATACTCCTCCATTGGCCAGGCAGGCTACATCTTGTTGGGTCTGGTGGCAGTGAACGCAAGCCCTGATTTCGGCGGTCTCAACGGCTTGATGATCTACCTCTTCGGTTACATCTTCACCAACGTGGGCGCGTTCCTCCTGTTGCTGGCCATCGAAAAGAAGAGCGGCGGCTCCACCGATATGGAGCAATTCGACGGCCTGGCCACGCGCTCGCCCGGCATCGCCTTGCTCATGGCCTTCTTCTTGCTATCGCTGGCGGGCGTGCCCCCCACCGCGGGGTTCATCGGCAAGTTCTATGTCTTCGCCGCGGTTATCAACCAGCAGATGCTGGTGCTGGGCGCACTGGCCGCGCTGAACACAGTCATCGCCGCGTTTTACTATCTGAACGTCATCCGCCACATGTACTTCTCCGAAAGCAAGGTGGAAGGCGGCGTCACGGCCAGCCGTGGCCTGATGGCGGTGCTGACCATCAATGCGGCGATGATCCTGCTCATCGGCGTCTTCGCCCAGTTCTTCATCACCTGGGTGAACAGCTCGGTGGCGATGCTGGTTGCCAACGGTTTCTGAAACGGCTAACAAGCAACGCATAACAGTCAATGAACACCGCCCGTCTCACATTTGTGGGGCGGGCGTTTTTGATGGCGTAGGTTGAGATGGCATTTGTCGCTCGATTGCCTCTTTGATCTGCTATAAAGCTATAATCTAAGTAACTACTAACGTACCTGACTTCAATCACCACAAAGGCGCAAAATCACTAAGAACACCAAGAATTTCAAAGCTTTTTCTTTTCTTCGTGCCTTTGTGGCTTCGTGTCTTCGTGGTTTCTAGCCGGGCTACCTTAGTAGTAACTAATCTAACTTTCCGCCGGGTGCGTTTCAATTTCGGGGCAATTTGTCTGATGATGCACTGGCTGAGTGAACTCGGGCTCTGCAGACGCTGCATCCCCACCTCCACCTTAGTTTTCTCCCCCGCTCCGAGACGGGCGGGGGAGGAGATGTGGAGAGGAGTTGCCTGTGCCGCCCGTTCCCCTGCGGTGCGGGGACGGTTCCCAGTCGCGAGTTTGCAATCTAATTTTTGAAAGAAGGGCTGTCAGCGCAGGTTGACAGGCGGCCGGAGGCCCTCAGCCCTGATTTCAATCGGTGGGCAACTGGGCATGAAATTTGTGTCAGGTTGCTAGTCGTGCGGTTAATGGTCTGGGCGGTAAGCTTCTTTTTGGGTATGAAGTTTGCCATTCTTATTCCTTTAGCCATTATTACTCAGGATGGCGCTGTTGCCCTAAAGTCATTATTGATGCCATTGTTTTAGCTGGTTGGTTATTCCTGTGGAGGGCGGCAGGCGTACGGTTACTTGGGCGGCTATTTGGGCGATTATTTGGCGAGGAGGAGTTGGTCATCAGTGATTATTTTGTTTCCATTCGTTGTCGTTTATGGGAAAAAGCCGGTCGAAGTTGTAGCAAGCAACCCATATCGAGTGGTGGCATTCAGACTGTCATTTATCTCGAAGCTCCAACAGATATCCTGGATTACGGGGGACAACTTGTCTGGCATTCGATTATGGAGCAGACACCATTCGATTTGGCGTTGGGATTGAGGAGGCGGAAGCGCGGCGTATTCTTCGGAAGATTAAGTTTTTTGCAGAGTGAGTTAAGCAGGCAGGTGTGATCCTGACGCCGAATGAAAATGAGATGGCAAATTGTGAATGCCGCCCAGTCGTTTCCTGGGCGCTGTCTTCTTATTTGCGGGGTAGGTCGTTGTTGCGCATTGGCGAACATGAAGGTAAGATCAGGATATGCGCAGACCTAAGTTGTTCCGCTCCCTACGCATTTGGCTGATACCAGGCATCCACATCAAGCGCTGGTTGCTGGTGCTGATGCTTGGCATTACCATGATTAGCCTTGGGTTGGCGTATTTGCTGCGGGCGCTGTATCTGGCGGGACCGTATCCCACATTTGTGTATTGGATGACACTGCAATTTCTGCCTCATGCCATTCGAGCGCTTTTGTTTGGAGCGACGGGCATTGGCTTGGCGGTATGGGGGTTTGTTCGGTTGAACGAATCTTTGTTGGAGCCTTTTACCACGCCCGATGAGGATGTGGCCGCCCAGCTCTACCATCACCGGCGTCGAGGCCGCGGGCCTCGCGTTGTTTGCATTGGTGGCGGTACAGGAATGCCTTCGGTATTGCGCGGGATTAAAGCATACACCAGCAATATCACCGCCATAGTGACGGTGGCGGATGATGGGGGCAGTTCTGGGCGTCTGCGGCGAGAGATGGGGTTGCTGCCGCCTGGCGATTTCCGCAATAATTTGGCGGCGCTTTCTGAGGTCGAAACGATTACGCAGCGATTGTTCCAATATCGGTTTCCCGAAGGGACAGGTTTGCAGGGACACGCGTTTGGTAATCTTTATCTGGCGGCCATGGCGGGCGTGACGGGCTCTTTCGAGCAGGGGTTGCTTCTTTCAAATCGGGTGTTGGCGGTACGCGGGCGGGTGCTTCCTTCTACCCTGGCGCTGGTGCAATTGCTGGCGGATGTGGTGGATGATGACGGTCGGATTGAGCGCATCTATGGCGAATCCCTTATCCCCAAGCTGGGAAGAGGCAAGCGAATTCGTCAGGTCTATCTGGAGCCAGATGATCCGCCCGCTTATCCTGAATCGATCAAAGCCATCCTGAACGCAGAGCTGATCATTGCTGGTCCTGGGAGCCTCTACACCAGCGTTATTCCTAACTTGCTGGTGCCAGGCATTGCCGAGGCGTTGCGGGCTTCGCGAGCACTCAAGGTGTATGTGTGCAACATTGCTACTCAGCCCGGCGAGACCGACGGTTATGATGTGGATGATCATGTCGTGGCGCTGGAGCAACATGTGGGGCGCAGCTTGTTTCAGTATGTGTTGGCCAATGATACGTTCCCATCGACTCCTCCGCCCGGAGGAGCTTCGGAGTGGGTGATGTTGCCCCAGAACCAGAAAGGCGCTTATCGTTTGGTGACGACTTCTTTGCAGGATGCCAGACGCCCTTGGCGGCATGATTCAGAGAAAATGTCACGGGCGTTGATGCATCTGTTGGCGCAACATATGGGCTGACAAGGCGGAGGTAAAGGGCGTTACCCGGTGGCCTTATTGATACGGTTTGGCCCCTTGGCAATGAAATTCTAGCGCGTCAAGATGACAAAGTGTGCTAAGAGAAATATTGATTCTACCTCAGTATGCAACTTTCTATGGCGCATCAACGAGATTATCAAGCATCTTCCGCCAAGCAAGCCAACGGACATGGACGAAGATAGAGGAAAATGGACAAAAATCAGTAGATCACGATTTGCCATGATGCGCAGAGCCGGATCCGTGATCCGGCGGCGATTCGAGCGTCAAACCCGCCGGATTGCGAATCCGGCTGGACACATACTCTCGCAATCGTGATCTACTGAAAATAGCATCTTTCTTCGTCCATTTTCGTCCTGTCGTCTCTTCGTCGGCTTGCAGAATGGCATATCCAAGCATCTGCGCCTGCTTTTCAGAACGGAAAAGTCGTACATCGGGTTTGAATTTTTCTTTGCGGCTTTGCGTGAGGCGTTTTTTAGTTTCGGCTTGTCGGGGTTGGGGAGGGAGGAAGATCGTCCTCAGGCGTCGCGGTAATGCTTTATCCGTAACGTTCGTTTTTAAAAAATTTGCCAAAATTAGGCGTTTGCAGTATCCTCATTGGTAGAAAGGATACATTTTTGGATGTGTCATCATACTCGCAAAAATTCAAAACGACTGTCGATCAACAGCTTGATGCTTATCGCAAAAACGCAATGGGGCGAGGATGCGAAAAGTTAATAATTCATTTCGTGCCCGCGAGCCATTGCGCCATGTTGCAAGATGCTTGAGTTGTGTATTGATGGTCATCCCAAAGTAAATTTCATGGAGGAAAAAATGACGTTACGAGTTGCAATCAATGGTTTTGGCCGCATTGGCCGTCAGGTCTTCAAGGCCATCAAAGAAAAATATCCCGAGGCCATCGAGGTCGTTGCTGTCAACGATCTGGTCCCCACCGAGACCAACGCTCACCTGCTCAAGTATGACTCCAACTATGGCCGTTTCGATGCGGACATCCAGGTGGACGAAGAAGGCCATCTTATCGTGGATGGCAAGAAAATCCTGGTCTTCTCGCAGCGCAACCCTGCGGACCTGCCCTGGGGCGAGCTGAACATCGATGTGGTGGTGGAATCCACCGGCTTCTTCCGGGCCCGCGACAAGGCCGCGCTGCATCTCGAAGCCGGG
>CAZYSY010000156.1:0-7242 GCA_964650295.1 uncultured Caldilineales bacterium
CGCCAGCGGTCGACCTCCGTCGACCGTCTCTGGTTGGTGAAGGGACGGCGTAGGCCGTCCGTTGGCCAGAGGCCTATAGAGACCGACTTCAGTCGGCCTGTCGGGCCGGCCGTCGCCTTCTTCCCTCAAAGCAGACTTGACTGAGTACTAGTTTCAAATGTGCATCTATTTAATGATTTCAGTAAGATGCAGGCTTTGCGACCGCCGGGAGATGGGCGCCTGGATTTTGGCTTCGATCTGGGGGTGTCCTCCACCTCTCGCAGACGCCATGGAATCCAGTTGAGTATTGTTGTAGCGCCTATTCCTTATCCTCAGCCTTTAGTGGTCTCGATTGCGTTCATGCTCTGCGAGAAGCGCTTCGATGCGCCCGATGACCATCTCCATCGCCACATCATTGTGGCCACCTTCAGGGATGATGATATCGGCATAAGCCTTGGTGGGCTCGATAAATTTCATATGCATCGGTCGAACAGTGCTTTGATATTGATCCACCACCGATTGCACCGTACGCCCCCGTTCGTTAATATCCCGCAACATGCGGCGGATGAAGCGTATGTCCGCGGGTGTATCCACATAAAGTTTGATGTCCATCAGCTCCCGCAGTTTTTTGTCGGCGAAAACCAATATGCCCTCTACAAGAATTACCGGGCTGGGCAAGACGCGGCGAGTCTTGGCGCTGCGGATGTGTTGTGAAAAATCATAAATGGGCGTATCCACAGCTATGCCCTGCATGAGCTGGTGAATGTGCGTGATGAGAAGATCGTTATCCAGTGATTTGGGGTGATCGTAATTGAGATGAATGCGTTCTTCCCAGGGAAGATGCGAAGCGTCTTTGTAGTAAGCGTCATGGGGAAGATAGGCAATGCGATCCCATCCCACACGATCTAAAATGCGATGCACCACCGTGGTCTTGCCCGAACCGCTACCCCCAGCAATGCCTACAACAATGGGAGTTGGTGATGGTTGAATGCGTTGGTTCATTGGCTGAACTCCTTGCCCTACAAAAAATCCCAGCCGCATGACTGGGAAGAAGAGCCACCCGTCGGATTCGAACCGACGACCGACGCATTACGAATGCGTTGCTCTGCCAGCTGAGCTAGGGTGGCGAAATTCGGTTATAATTATAGCGATTTGCTTCGTCACTGACAAATTCAGGTTGTCGGATTCATTCATGCCCCTACATGCTCTTGCTGATTCAAGTTGGCAGCTGGCCCGCGCACATCCTCTGCCTTTGCACGCGCCGTTGGATGATCCTGGCCATCTGCATGACTGGCTGCCAGCCCGCGTGCCCGGGAGTGTGCAACGCGATTTAATGTCGGCCAATCGTCTGCCCGACTTGTATGCACTCATACAACTGCATGAAGTCTTGCGATGGGTAAACGAGAGTGACTGGTGGTTGCAAACAGAATTGCCCGCTATTCAAAGCGAGCAACGGGCATGGATTGATTTTGCCGGTATCGATTATTTTGCAGCGGTGACCGTGAATGGACGAGAGCTGGAGCGGCGAGCGGGCATGTATAGCCAGCGTCGCTATGAATTGACTGCAGACTTACGTCGTGGCCCCGCCCATCTTGGCGTGCGCATCTGGGGCGCTTGGGCCTTGCCTCGCTGGCCGCGCACCTGGCATTATCGCTTCAAACGTTGGGTGGCCAGCAAGTTGCAAACGGGTTTGCCTCCCTTTCATGATCGTCTGCTCAGCCTCAAGGCTCCCGTACATTTCGGTTGGGATTTTGCACCTGCATTATGGCCTTCGGGCATTTGGGATGATGTGCATTTGCACGTCACCGGTCCTGTGGCGATTGTTGATGCGTGGGCAAGGGCCGATTGGACTGCCGGACATGGGTTGATCTTGCGTCTGGAGTTGGACGCCTTACAGACCATGACTGTGACTGTTACAATAAAAATGACCTCGGTCAGAAATTTAGGTGGGGTTCAGGTGTTTGAATCTGCTCTAGTCGCAGATTTGGGGGTGAGTGTCCATTATCTCCACTGGCCCGATGCACAGCTCCTGACCTGGAGCACCCACGATCGGGGCTCGCCTAATCTTTACCGATTGGAGATTGCGCTCTCCACAACGGCGGGTGAACAATCTGATAAGCGTGTGTTGACTGTAGGAGCTCGTCGTTTTGGCTGGCGCGTCGAAAAGGGAGTTTATTATCCCATGCTCAATGGAGAGCCCATGCGTTTTCGCGGCGTCAATTGGGTTCCACTCGATCTTCTTTCTGGTGACGAGCAAGCAGAAGTGCGCTACCGTAAGTTACTTCGGAAGATGGTGGATGCTGGCGTCAACGCAATTCGGGTGTGGGGCGGCGGCGGGCGCGAACGTTCGCTTTTTTATCATCTTTGTGATGAATTCGGGCTGCTTGTTTGGCAAGAAATGCCCATCTCCTGCGTTTTTCTCGATGCCTTGCCCGAAGATGATACTTTTCTCTCCCTGGTTCAGCAGGAGACCACGGGGATCATTCGTTCTTTGCGTCAGCATCCTGCCATTGTCATGTGGGGTGGGGGCAACGAATGGAGTCCGGCGCGATTTCCAAAAATCGCAAAGAGGATGAGCGAAGTGGCTGCCCGCGAAGATCCCTCCCGGCGATGGTTACCCGCTTCGCCTGGGCCGAATGATAGCCACAACTGGCAGGTGTGGCATGGATTAGTATCGCCCCAGCGTTATGCACAAGACCCTGCGCCATTGATGAGCGAATTTGGCCTGGCCGCGCCGCCTAATCGTGACGTCGTGCGCGACATGATTCCAAAAGAGCAGTTGTGGCCCCCGGGCGCAGCCTGGCAAGAGCGTAAAGCAGAACTCGCCAAGATCGGCCATTACGCCTCTTATTTCAAGCACGATAAAACGCTCATCTCGTTCATTGCCGCCAGCCAGCGGGCTCAGGCGCGGGGGCTGCAAGTTGGCATCGAGGCTTATCGTCTGCGCCATGATGCTGTGGGCGTGTTCATCTGGCAATGGAATGAGCCCTGGCCCGTGGTATCATGGAGTATAATCGCGTATAAGGGCGCTCCAAAACGAGCTTATACTCAAATTGCCCGTTCTTATGCGCCTTTGGCCCCCATCGCTCATTTCTCATCGAATCAGATAACCCTGTGGGTGGTGAACGATCTGTTGACCTCTCCGGGCGTTTGCCATCTTGTGGCAACGCTGAATGGCCGTGAGCTATGGTCTGGCGATCTGACGCCGCCCATCAACGAGCGTCTGTTGGTGCATACGTTGTCCATGCCAAAAACGACAGGGCTGCTAACGCTGCATTTGAGCGGTCCGGGCGTTGACGCCCACAACGATTATCCCTTGCCCTGGCCCTTTCCTCCGCCCGCCGCTCCTGGTTGGCGAACTCGGTTAGAATCCTGGGGCGTGCGTTGGCTGTTACGCTGGTCGTGATGATAAAATTTTAGTAGATTACGATTTGCCATGATGCGCAGAGCCGGATCCGTGATCCGGCGGTGATTCGAGCGTCAAACCCGCCGGATTGCGAATCCGGCTGGACACATACTCTCGCAATCGTGCTCTACTGAATTTGGTAATTTTCCCAGGCATTCAGGGTCACGTTTCACCGCTAATACGACCCTGATCGACTGATTGCCTTCTTTACGATGAAACGACGCATTGTATTGGCGCTTGTCGCCCTTTTTGGCGCTGCGATGATGGTGACCGCCGGCGGCTGGTTGCTGGGTTGGCGCGAGATATGGGCATTCAGTTATCTCATTTTCTTGCCAACATGGTTGCGATGGCTGCTTGGGGGCGTCATGCTTGCGGGGGCAGCGGGGATGCTTTGGGGGGATGAGGCGCATATCCGGTTTGCATCCCGGCGCATCGCCGCTTTGGCTATATCTTGTTGGGTGCTGATTCCCCTCTGGGGCGCACTACTATGGCTGCTGCGCGAGCGCACCTGGTATGGCGATGCACTGCTCAAACTTGAGTTGTTAAGCGCCAAGACACTGCGGACGGATCCCTTTGTGTGGAAAGAGCCTTTGGATAGCGCCATCGCACATACGTTGTCTGATGTTATGGCCCACATTGACTGGTCCCCAGAGATGACTGTGGCGTTGGTTAGCGTAGTTGCTGGCATGGTTTACCTGGCTGCGATCTGTTATATGGCGAACATACTGTTTCGGGGGAGATGGTATCGCATGGCTTTTGTGGTGGGGATGTTGGCGGAGGGTAGTAGCCAACTCTGGTTTGGGCATATCGAGAATTACAGTGTGGTCACTGCCATGGCGATGGTTTCTATGGCGCTGGCGGTGGCCTATCTTCACCAACGGACGCCTTTGTGGATGGTGGGACTCATCTCTGGTCTGGCGGTTAGCGTGCATCCTCAGGCTGTGTTTCTGACGCCCGCCCTGCTGACGCTTTTGCAGCGAGATCGTTGGCTGCGGCAAATCGCCATATTGGGGGTGAGCGGTTTGGTGGGGCCGTTGTTTACGGTGGGATTATTTTTGGCAATTGGGATTTCTCCCCCCATTGTCGGAGGAGATTATGCAGGTGATAAACAACTTTTTTGGACGCCTGCCCAGGCATTTGCACTCGATCAGCTGCTGAACGCCTTGAGTAATTTGTGGTTGCTCACCCCACTGTTGCCTTTGTGGCTCGCTGGCGGTGTGGCGGGAATGGCTCGGCGTTTTTGGCGCAAAGATCGAACATTTATTTACTTCTCGGCGGTTGCAGGAGGATTGTTGATTTATCATTTCTGGTTTCAAAATGATTGGCCTCGCTATCAAGACTGGGATTTATACGCCATCGTTGGGCCAGGCGTAACGGCATGGGGACTCTATTCGGTGTTGCGTCTTGTACAGCAGGAACGCCAGTCTCTGGAACATGCACGCTACTGGACGCCCGTTCTGGCGTTATCATTGCTCATCGCGGTGCTATTCTCCGGCGCCTGGATTGGCGTGAACCATCGTTTCACCTTGCTCCATCCTCGGTTTGATATGCGGGAGTTCTATAAGCGGTATCTGATCCTTGATCTCACCACCCTCTATCCGCAAATCTCGGTTTTTCCGCCCGAACCAATTTGTGCCGAAAGTGAGGGCTGTGAACGAGTGGCATTGACTCAGTTTTCTATGCCCAAAAATGGAGATACGCGTTCGACAATTTTTGCTCACGCCCCAGCCAGCATTACCTTCCCGCCCATTACCGTGCCCGAAACAGGAGGCTTTTTGTGGCTCAGTCCCGCCTTGGATCCTGTGGCCTGGAACTGGGGGGGCGATGGCGTGACGTTTACGGTGGCCGTCGAGCATGAGGGACAAAAGCGCGTGTTATGGTCTCGCCACCTTTCTCCACAACATCCTGATGATCTGGGATGGCAGGAGGTGATGTTATCTCTCGATGATTATGCTGGTGAATCCATCACTCTTGAGTTGATTACCTCGCCAGGTCCGGCCGGCGATAATGCCGCCGATCGTGCGGGGTGGGGCTTGCTCTGGCTCATGCGAGGAACTCTGGATACTCGTTTTGAATAAGGACCATTGTGCTTTCTTCTCTGTGCAGGAGATCGCTGTCTTCACCACCTTCCGCAGGTGTATCCCGTGAAATCTAATTGAGTCAAAGCAATTTCCACTACAACCAGATGTGCGACTTTTTTGTTCGAAAAAAGCAGGCTTTGATGCTTTGAGCGGCTGTCCCACGAACAGACGAAGGGACGACAGGACGAACATGGACGAAGCAAGATGATGATTTCATCTCCTTTGGTCATGGTTCGTCCATGTTCGTCGACTTGTTCAGCGGAAGATGATTGATAAGCCCGTTGATGCGCCAGAAAAGTTGCACATTGGGTCAATACAGTCCCTAATGGAGCGATTCGCAACAATTGGCGCTGCGATGCTTTGTGTGTAAAATGTTGTTACGATGACCAATATCTTGTTAACGAACGCCACGATTGTCACCCTCAACGAGCAGGATGACATTCTTTACAACGCGTCGCTGGCCATTAGCGAAGACCGCATCGTGGCCGTGGGCGAGACGCCTGCGGATTTTCATGCCGATGAGACCATCGATCTCTCGGGCAAGATCATCACACCGGGCCTCTACAACGCTCACACGCATGCAGCCATGGTCTTCGCTCGCGGCTATGCCGAGGATATGCCTTTGGAGCGCTGGTTCAATGAGGGTATCTGGAAGTTGGAGTCGGCGCTGAGCCGGGAGATGGTGCGTTGGGGCGTGCGTCTGGCCATGATCGAGATGATTCGCGGGGGCGTCATCGGCTTCGCCGATCACTATTTCTTCATGGATGAGGTGGCGCAGGCGGTGATGGAAAGCGGCATGAGGGCTAATCTGGCCTGGGCGGTGTTCGGACATGAGGGAGGCGAGGTCGGGATCACCGTGCCCGAGACGGTGGACTTCGTCAAACGCTGGCAGGGCGCAGCCAATGGCCGGATTCGGACGATGTTCGGACCGCATTCCCCCTACCTTTGCAGCGATGAGTTTTTGGCCCGCACCGCGGCAGTGGCGGTGCGAGAGCATATCGGCATCCATATTCATGTCGCAGAGACAGCAGACCAGGTGCAGGCTTCTATGGACGCCTATGACATGACCCCCATCGAACTGTTGCATGATCGGGGGCTATTCGAAACGCATACCATTGCCGCTCATGCCATCCACGCTTCGCCCATCGATATTGCCATTTTGGCTCAATCGGATGTAAATGTGGCCCATTGTCCCAGCACACATCTACGCTATGCCATGGGCGTGACGCCTGTGCCCGAGATGTTGGCCGAGGGGGTGAATGTGGCGCTGGGCACCGATGGCGCGGGCAGCAGCGTATCCTACAACTTATGGCGGGAAATGCGTCTGGCCGTAGTAATGCAGCGTCAGGCCCGCACCGATCCCACAGTTCTGGGTGGGCTGGCGCCTTTGCGCATGGCTGCTCGCAACGGCGCTCGGGCGCTCGACTTTCATTCGAGCGGCATTTTGGCTCCGGGCTACCAGGCCGATCTCATTATCATCGACGCGACCCAGGCGCACTATCAGCCCCTCCACAGCGTTGCTGCGGCATTGGTGTGGAACACCGAGCCCGCGGACGTGCAGGATGTGATGGTGGCCGGGCATTGGCTCATGCGAGATCGGCAGCTATTGACGCTGGACGAGGCGACCATTCTGGCAGGATTCAGCGCAGCCATGGCCGAAATGATGTCGAAGCCGCTGGGGCAGTTCAAGAAGTATGATGTGGGCGGCGCAACAGATCAGTAAACCATAATTTTTGACACAGGGGGATGTTTGCCTTACAATGTTTTGGTTGACCG
>CAZYSY010000157.1:0-3261 GCA_964650295.1 uncultured Caldilineales bacterium
CAGCGTCAGAGGGTGCGTTTCATGGTGAAAGATTATCCCAAAACGGCTTAGCGCTCCCACTCAAACGCACATCGAGCCCAAGGGGGTGCGTTTCAGTTGGGGGGCGCTTTTATTGGTCGGGCGGATTGCGAATCCGCCCTGGAGCGCCGGTCGGATTGCGAATCCGCCATGGAGCGCCGCTTCGGAGCCGGATTCGCAATCCGGCGGGTTGGGGAGCCCCGCTTCGGAGCCGGATTGCGAATCCGGCGGGTGTTACAATGCCTGCCCCAATTTTGAACCGCACCCAGCCCAAAGAATCAGGTTGCGTATTTCTGGCAATTAGGGTTATCATTGTATTATCAGATTATCGACCTATCTTGCTCTCTTACAAAGGAGTGAAAAACAATGGCAAAAATTACCGCAATCGAGGGCATCGGCGAGGTTTATGGCGCCAAATTGAAAGAATTAGGCATCAAGTCCACCGAAGCATTACTAGAGGCGACAGCGGACGCAAAAAGTCGCAAAGCGTTGGCAGAAACCCTTGAAGTTAGTGATAAGTTAGTTCTCAATTGGGCCAATCGGGCTGATTTATTTCGCGTCAAAGGCATCGGCGAAGAGTATTCAGATTTGTTAGAAGCCTCGGGGGTGGATACTGTTCCCGAACTGGCGCAACGCAACCCCGAAAATCTTTACAAAAAGTTATTGGAAGTCAACGCCGAGAAGAAACTTGTGCGCCGGCCTCCAAGCCTGAATCAGGTAAAAGATTGGGTGGCGCAAGCTAAAGAAATGCCGCGCGTGCTCACTTACTAGAGCTTCATTCCCCTTTAAAGCGCCCTGCTCCGGCAGGGCGTTTTTTACGCATGCCCCAACGTTATACGATTCCCGCCCGTCGTCACCGCGTTGAAGAAGAAATTAGGCGTAGCCGATTTATCACCACGGTGGATTACGCCCCCACGGTGGAGGAGGCTCGCGCCCTCATCCAGAGCGTCCGCAATGAATTTCCCGACGCCACGCATCATGTGTGGGCATATGTAGTTGGGCCGCCCGGAAGCACGGCCCGGGTGGGTTACAGTGACGATGGCGAACCACATGGCACGGCTGGACGTCCTGCATACACCGTATTATTGCACAGTGGAGTGGGAGATATCGTCGCCGTGGTGACCCGCTATTTTGGTGGCGTCAAGCTGGGCAAAGGAGGGTTAGTAAAAGCCTATAGCAATGGTGTAAAGCAAGCGCTAGAAACATTGCCGTTGGCCGAGCATCGGGTCACTTACGATCTCGAAATAACTTTCCCCTACACCTTTGTGACTCCATTGCGACGAATATTGCCTGAATACGAAGTGGAAATCCTCAGCGAGACTTACGATTCTGATGTCTCCTATCGTTTACGATTGCCGCATGAGCATGTTGCCGCCTTTTCAACCGCCATTACAGGGTTGACCAATGGCGCTGTTTTGGTGGAACCGTCGGAGGGAGAACATGAATCCTGACGCTGCGCCCGCACACCGACAGGATTTACTTCTCGTCGCAGCAGACTGGCAAAGTCGTGCGCTCATCCTTGCCGAGTTACAGGAGCTTGGATATCAGGTAATGGCAGTTCCGGGCGTTGAATATGCCATCAAAGCAATTTTGCAAGGGCTCGATGATCCTCCCTTAGTAATTATCGATACCCATCAGGATCCCACGGCGACGCCAGAGAATGTCGGAGGACTCATTTCACTTCTGCCGCGACGCCCAATTATCCTTTTAGTTGGAGTGTTTGAGGAGAAACGTTGGAAACCTCTGCGAGAACAGGTCACCTACTACTTCAGGCGCCCGATTCGCATTGGCGACGTTATTGCCGCAGTTCAAAAAACCTACGGAAAACCCACCGTATCCAACTGAGTCATTGTCTCAACTCAGCAAAACCAACAGTAATAATAACAACGATGATGACACAGTTTGGTTGAATAGCATCAAACCGGTGGTCAACCATACGTTGTGACGATTTTGTGGATCACAAGACACTTTGGCTCAACGGAAATCTCGTTTTTGCTTGCTCCAAGGGTATTTCTTTCTCCTCCCACAAAGATTGTATCCCTTGAGATTCAAAGAATCCAAAGTTTTTTTAATCGTGCACCCAAAATCGACAAAGATTAGCGAAACGAAACCGCTCACCTTCGTCGATTTATCATGGATGCGGTGAACAGATGATGCGGACAGGCGAACTCAAACATGCGCCCGGATCACCTCGGCCGTATGTGCGGCGGTTTTCTTCCAGGTGAAATGGTTGGCCCGATGGATGAGGGCCTGCGGATCGGGCGGGTTGTCCAACGTGGCGAGGATGGCTCGGGCGTAGGCTTCCACGTTATCGGTGGGCGCGGGGGGCACGATGCCTCCGGTGATCTCGGGCAATGAACTATTGTCGGCTACCAATGCGGGTGTGCCGCAGGCCATCGCCTCCAGGGGCGGCATGCCAAAACCCTCGTAGCGGGAAGGAAAGAGGAAAAGTTCGGCCATGGTGTAAAGTGCGGGTTTGTGTGCGTCGGGCACGAACCCCAACGTATGCACATGCTCCTGCAACCCTAACTCAGCGATGATTGGGCGTGGGTCGGTGAACCATTTGTCTTTGGGCCTGGGCAGACGCCCGGCAATGACCAGATCGGGCAGGTCCGCCCGCAACTGCCGGGCCCGGGCATAGGCCCGCAACATCAACGGCACATTCTTACGGGGGTCGAAGCCGCCCAGGTAGAAGAGATAGCGTTGGGGCAGATCGTATTCCTCACGGATGCGGGCCCGCTCATCCTTGTCCTCCACCGGCGCGTGGGGCGCGCCCAGGCTCTCGTAGGTGACGTGCACCTTCTCCTCGGGCACTTCCAGCAGGCGCACGATATCGTTCATCGCGGACTGGCTGACAGTGAAGATAGCATCGGCGTTGCGGGCGCTTTTGGAGACCAGCCAGGTGTAGGCCCGGGCCAGCATCCCGCTGGCGTAATCATCCAGCAGCACCGGGATCATATCGTGGATGGTGACGGCCACGGGCACGGGCGAACGCAACGGCGATCCCCAGTAGGGCACGAAAGCCACATCCGCGTGCAGGCATTTGGCCCAGCGGGGAAAAACCTTCTGCTCCCAGGCCAGCTTGACCAGTTGGGCGTTGACAGCCCAGCCGGGCAGGGGGGCGCGGACTTTCTGCACCGTGGGCGGGGGCGCGGGCAGCCGATAATCGCCGTAGATGGGCGGCGTCAGCAGCATGATCTGCCAGTCGGGCAGGGCTTTGTACAGCTCCCAGATGAGCCCGTG